>JBOFQK010000167.1:0-2349 GCA_051660865.1 Culicoidibacterales bacterium
TGGGGCGTTTTCGACGTATCCCTTGATGACTAAACGATTATTTTTCTCTAAGTGACTAAACTGCAAATAATCACCGGCTACATACTCTGTCCCATTTAACGCTGCCGCCATCTCATCGGCTGTTTGGTTGGCTTTGACGCTATATGTTGCTTTCAATTTACCTTGTTGATCAAAATGATCAACTTTTGCATACACTTTTGAATATTGATATGGATGAACCATTTGACCATTTGATTCAGCTTGTAATTGTTGAGTTATTGCATCAAACTTCAACGTTAAGAAGACCACATTGTTGTAACCTTTGAATTCTACTACATTTGCTTTCACTAAGGCGCTAATTTGGGTTTGCAGTTCACGATATGCTTTAGCAATTGTAATTGCCGTTGCTTGCTCATCCGCAACAACTGTCTTAGCGTTATCTAATGCTAAAGTATAATTCGTAAAACTTGTCGGTGTGTAATCAGCTTGAGCATAGTTACTTGCCGAAATCAACTCAGTTAAGGTTGCTTTATCAACATTTAACGTCGCGACAATAATATTTTTCATCCCATTATCGTAATCGATCAATGATAAATCATTGACTTGAATATTCCCAATTGTTTTAAATTGATTATTCACCGTAAAGAAGAAGTCTAACGTCTCTTCACTTTCACTTGCCACCGGAATTGTCACCGTCCACAGACCTGCTTGAGTTTTTTCCATTGCGATTGGGTTATACTCATTTTGGCTAGTATGAATTTCTACTTGTGTATTTAACGCATTTGGATCTGCGTACGTGACAGTCATTGTTCCATCAGCGTGATACTCATAGTCAACGACTCCTGTTAGTTCCGCAATTGTTTGGCCTAAATCACCAAGTCCAGCGGGAATACTTTCAGCCTGTAATGTTGGCATGACATGGTACGTATTGCGCGGGTGGTGGTTCGTAATCTGATTCGTTCCATTTAAATGCGTCCCCCATGTCGTATCAGTTAAATACCAACTTCCATATAAGTTAATATTGTTCCATGCATGGTAACCATAACTTGTATCGCCTGAAACCCAAGTCGCTTGAATTCCAACACGCTGTAATAAATATTCATACCCTTTCGCATAACCGCCACAGACGGCATTCAAACCAATAAACGGCCCACGAATATCTCCCGGCGTTCCAGCATTTTCATAACGCACGACACGTTGATATTCTTTTTGAAGCGTTTTCAAAATCTGATAAACACTCATATCCGGTGTAATTTTACTTAAAATTCCCGAAACAACAACCTCAGTTTCTAATAATTGCTGCTGATAATCATTTCCGTTTTGTGCACTATTTCCAATATAGAAATTTTGTCCAACAATAACACCATTTTCATAAACTGGACTCGCACTCCAGTCTTTCAATAAAAACATTCGCGGTTCATTGACAACTAAATACTTTTGAATATATTGCGCTTCGGTTTTAGTAATTTCGATGCCATGCGCAGCATAATCAACGTAGAAGCGGACATTTCCTGATCCGTCGCGCGGATATTCATCAGCACTATTGTCATAATTCAATAGTAAGCGATAGGCAAGATCCCACGCTTTTTTCCCTTCGTCACTTAGTAAGCTTCGCCCATATAACACATGATCAGCAAATGGAGTCGTCAATGTTTCTAAATCGGCATTTAAAACGTAACTATACCCCGTATTCGTCTGTTGCACCAAATTTTTTGCCGTTAGCAATTGGGGATTCACACTTACTTCAAATCCACCAACATTGACACGAATTATTGTATGTGCATTAAAACCTGGTTGCGAATGAATTTCGACTGTAAATACACCGTCATCATTCGCTTGCGCCGTAAATGTTTGACCATCCACACTAACACTCACTTCCGCATTTGTATACGTTTGACCGGTTAATACTGTTGAATGCACAACCCCTTGTCCTAAAATTTCTAACGGTTCGACATGAATATTAGCTGTATAATTCACAATTCCATCTGGTGTAATTTGGAAATATTGATTTTTTCCAATACAGTTGGCCGAACTATTTTTGTCCGTGCCATATAAAGTTGGGTTACTCAACTTAGAATCAGCATGAATATTAAGGGCAAGAATATCGCCATATTTAAAGGTTTTGCCATTGATTTTCGTCACAAAATCAGCGACATATTTCGTATTCGCAACTTCTTCAATTAAGATTTGAGCACTCTCACTATCAATAATACTCAAAGTTAAATTTTGATCAGCATTGCTGAAATTTCCCGATCGTGCTGTTGCTTGAATCTGCATCGTTTCAGGGTTAAAAGCTAATTTTAAAGCTTCACCACCCCAAATATTTTTGAATAAAAAATAGTTCGTTGCTAAACTATTCGACGTTTCACT
>JBOFQK010000168.1:0-1807 GCA_051660865.1 Culicoidibacterales bacterium
ACACCACTTGTACTAATATACTCGCCACCATTCCAATTATATGGTAATGATGCTGGCACATTATTACTACTACTCAATGTATTATTTCGTGCTGGCCAAACTTCGTACTTACCATCACTCGCATTCGTTTCTTTCAAAATAATTGGTGTATTTGTATAGCTACTATATAGTGAAAGTACACCATTACTGTCTGGAGCTGTAATTGGATAAATAACTTGTCCATTTGAACTCTTTACGCTATTCGGTGCTGTAAACCAACCAAGCGAATAATAATTCCACTCTTTTGACGTACCTCCGTTGATTCCGCGATCAACTGTGTACATATGTGCAACTGCTTTTTCGCTCCAATAAGCATCAGAGGCATACTTCACGTTTGCACCCATTGATTTATTCCCAAGCATACCACCGTAGTAACGCCAATCTTGTGGATCAGCATAGCCTTGGGCTAACCAGTCGCTCGCGTATAAATCAATACAAGCTGCTACTGTTGGGAAATAATCCGCTGATTCACCTGGTGTTGCATCAACCGCATTTAAACCAAAGAGATTGTTTTTACTTTGAGCTATTGAGCTCATCCCCCAGTTACTTTCATTAATTGCAATACCTAACATTAACAACGCATTGATTCCGTACTTATTTTGCGCATCGATAAATGCCTGTCCTGTATTACGGAGCTTACTCGTTGCTTGCGTATTCGCATTGATATAAGCATCAATTTGCGCTGCTGTTGCGACTGCTTTACTATTAAATGGCAAATTTTGGAAATAGTTATAGTACGGGTCATTGGCATTGACCGCACTATTTGCAACTCCATCATTCATATCCGGTCCAATTGTTTCAGGATTCGTATAGAAATAATTACCATCATAACTATAATATTTGACATTATCTTGAAGTTTATTGTTTTTTGGCCCTAATTCTAACTTAGTCCCCCCTGATGATGGTGTTGTTAGATTTTTACTAATATAATGAACAAAATGACCATTTTCGTTCGCATAGTAACTTGGATTTGCAATTTGATTAGTTGAAACGAACACTAAATCCGAAGAAATTCGTAACCATGCAACTTTTCCAGCAACCATAATTTTCGCCGCATCACCTTGAATTGCCAAAACTGACACATCATCAGTATAACACTGATTAATATATCCTACCGATGTTCCTAGTGACGCATCACGATATAGAGTTGTGTTAATATCACAACCATAATAAAGTTTTCCATCAATCGTTTTGAATACTCGTGCGACATTTGAATTACTGTATGTGACCATTCCATTTTCATTAATAACAACGGCTTCTTCACCAGCAAACAATTCAATAGTTTGTGTCAAAGCAACAGCATCTTCATATGTTGGCTGCCCTTCAATGAAGAAGTATTCATTTGCTTCATTTACAACGGCCACTTCATACGGCTGTGGTGATTGTGGCGTTAACGCTTCAAGTTCAGCGATTGCTGCTTGCTTATCAGCAACGACACTTGGATCAACATAGCTGCTTACTTGTCCTAAAGCAAATTCATTGACTTGTTCGACACCAAAGGTTTGGATTGCAACATCTGTCGTTTCGACCGGAGTTTTTTCGTACGGTGTACGTCCAGTTTCACCGACACTGTATAGCATTGGTGTATCTTCAACAACGACATCTTCCGTCTCAGGTTCAACTACTTCACTCTCTTCTTCAACAACGACATCTTCCGTCTCCGCCTCAGGTTCAACTACTTCGCTCTCTTCTTCAACAACGACGTCTTCTGTCTCCGCCTCAGGTTCAACTACTTCACTCTCTTCTTCAACAACGACATCTTCCGTCT
>JBOFQK010000169.1:0-1288 GCA_051660865.1 Culicoidibacterales bacterium
TTAGAAGAGGCGGCGTTAGATCCGTATGTGACAGAAATAAAACAGACGATTTATCGTCTAAGTTCAGATTCGAAAATTGCTGAAATTTTAAAAACCGCACGTAAAAAAGGGAAAAAAGTTAGTGTTATGGTCGAGCTGAAAGCTCGTTTTGATGAACAAAATAATATTGAAATTGCAAAAGAGTTTGAAGAACTTGGAATTGAAGTGATTTACAGTGAAGCTCGCTTTAAAGCGCACAGTAAAATTATTTTAGCGATTCGTGAAATTAATGGTGAAAAACAGTATTTTACACATATCGGAACTGGAAATTATAATGAATCAACAGCAACATTGTATACGGATTGTGGTGTTTTTAGTGCCAATCCACGCATTGGTCGTGATGCGGAAGTCTTTTTCTATGCGTTGAAAGAGCATGTTCGTAATATTCCACTAGATACATTATTAGCTTCACCGAATAATATTGCTGAGCAGTTACTCGATCGCATTGATCAAGAAATTGTTTATCATCAAATGTATGGAGATGGCTATATTATTTTTAAAGTGAATTCACTGACTTATCAACCAATTATTGAAAGATTGTATGCTGCCTCGCAAGCAGGAGTGAAGGTTGACTTGATTATTCGTGGGATTTGTTGTTTGCGTCCGCAATTACCTGTCATCAGTGAAAACATTCGGGTCATCAGTATTGTTGGTCGCTATTTAGAACATTCACGGATTTATTATTTCCATCATCACCAAGACGAGCAAGTCTTTGTGTCTTCAGCTGATTTAATGGGGCGCAATCTTGATCGTCGTTATGAACTCGCAACACCAGTTCAAGATCGGGAGATTAAGCAACGAATTTTATCATCACTCCAGATTATGTTAGTGGATAACGTTAAAGCTCGTGAACTTGATGCGAGTGGTCAGTATCATTTGCGTTCCTTAAAACCTGGTGATGCCTTAATTGATAGCCAAGTTATTTTATTTGAACAAGCGATGGTGACGACACCACCAACGCGTGAAATTATCCAACAAGAAGTTGAACTTCAAAGCGAAGAACAGGAAGGGAAGCGACGGAGTTGGAAATTTTGGAAAAAGTCGTAATTAAATAGTCAAATCAGAGCGTGAGTGAAACAAGAGTTTTCTCACGCTATTATAATTTATTGAAGGCTAAAAACTATAGGTGTTTGCAGTAAATATGATATAATCTAAAAGAAGAATATCTCAAGACAGGTGAAAAGGTGGTTTAACGTTTATGAAAACAGGAAGTAAAAATGCATATTTATTAACAACTGAAGATCAAAAA
>JBOFQK010000170.1:0-5809 GCA_051660865.1 Culicoidibacterales bacterium
AAGCCGAGGTAATTGTAAAGTTTTCGTGAAGAAAATAGGCTTTTAAACTTTCGTGGACAGCTAATTGATCATCACAAATTAAAATATGCATAAGTCATCTCCATTCATAAATTGTTGTAACTTTAGTTTACCATATTTACGAAACATACAATTTAAAAACAGATATTCTTAATTTTTCTGCCACAATTGAAATAGGGAATTTCACTTGTGGCAGAAGTGGTAAGTGTAAATTTATTTTTTTACTGGGCGTAAATTCGGATGGGCGAAAATTGTAAACAATGTCAAACCAATTAAAGCAAGGATGAAAATTAATTCTAAGAAATTAAAGAAGTATTGATTGTATTCGTAAATCCCAAAGTAGCCATTGACTAAAAAGATGGTGATTTGGTTCGTAATGAAAACGCTGAATAGACATGCTGGTGTGCTAAAAGCGGCAAGCCGTTTAGTATTTAAGGCAAATAAGGCACTGACAATTGTTGCGAGTGCAAACAAGAATGTAATGCTTCCGCCACCAATCATGGCGTATAAACGATAAAGCCAGATTTGATCAAAATCAGCTGGTGAAATTTCAGTTGAAAGTCCAAATAATTCTTGGGCAACTATTTCACGAGTTGGCTTTTCAGTCGATTTTGAATCGGGAGTAGTCGTGTCATCAGTCGTAGTACTATCAGCTTCAATTGATTCAAAAATTTGTAAGCGGGCTTGGTATTCACGTTCGATTTGGACACTTGGACGATTATCAATGACGAGCTCACGTACAGCTTCTTGATATTGAAAGAAATTAAAGGTCGCATAAACAAGGGCAACAATGATTGTGACAATCATCATCGCGCGGTAGAGTCCTAAATAAGGTGAGATTTTTTTCATGATTGGTCACCACCTTTGGCATTTGTTGTGGATTGACTTTCAGGGATTGGGGCATAAAAGTGTGTGATTGTGAACCAGCACATCCCGAGTAACGTCACTAAAATGGCAATTTCAAGGATGTTGAAAAGATACACATTATACGTACCAAGCCCGTAAATACCTAAACGTAAAAATGAAAAAACTTCATCGGCTAAATAGGCAAGTGATAAAAATATCGTTGCCAAGATTGCAAAAATTTTCCGATTAGATAAGGCGAAGAGTCCAAAAATTGTCGTTGCAAGTGCAAGACTAAAAGTGATAATCCCTTGTGCAAGTTGCAAATACAAGCCTGTTTGCCAAAGGGTATCAAGATCAGTTGTTGGGGCAAGGGGTTGAATTTTAAATTGGTCATTAAAATATTGTTGTGAATAAGGATCATTGAGGTTATCGGTATTGAATTTTTCGATTTGGACAGATGGTGGATCGGCAGTTAGCAGCTGATTTTGGGCATCAACATATTGCATAAAGCCAAAGCCAAGGTAAAAGAGGGCGACAATTGTTAAAATGATAAACATTGAGCGATAGAGAATTTTATACATACGCTCACTCCCTTTCAAGTGTTAAATTGGGTAAATTATGATGTTTGAGTTGAAAAAAAGCGCGGAATTACCCAGAAAGCAACAGTTTCAATGATCATAATCAAGCCAAGATAGAGAAAACTAAACTGATACGTTTGTACTGTAATGACACCTTGGTTCAGTTGCATCAAGAGTAAGACTTCGCGCGCAAGATACATGAACCCAAAGCTGACGACACACCAATAGGCGGCTTGTTGGTGAGAAACAAGGGCGAAGCGAATCAAAATCAAAGTCACAACTGCGAGCAATGTTGTCGTGAAAATTTGGATGAGCGGTAGTGGAAGTGTTGAAAGATTAGCCAGTTGTGGACGAAGTTGCATAAATTCAAATAAGCTGACACTAAGATAACCGAGTGCAAAGAGGCTAATGAGGCCAAACGTGAATTGATACGTACGAGTCACAGTCATAAAAAATTCCCCCTATATAACACGAATTTTGTAGGTTCATTATAGCACTTTGATTTTATTAACAAAGTAATATTTGATAGGAAAAGCCTTTTTTTTCACTGAATTTTATCTACTTGTGGGCTCGAATTTTTAGATTGCTTACGGTATAGTGAAAAAGAGCAAATTCAACGTCGAAAAGGGGAAGTGTTATGAAATTTATCGAATTGTATCAATCGTGTACGACAACGTGGTGGGCGAAGCCTAGCTTGCAACCAGTGTTTGGCCATCGGCAAGCATCATGGATCGAATTATTTTTTGATTTGATGTTTGTCGCCACGATTAGTGTCTTGAATCATCAAGCGTTTGCACATAATAATGTGCTCAGTTTGATGCAATTGCTTTCATATTTAGCCGGTTTTTTAAGTGTGTGGCTTTTATGGATGAGTATGACGTTTTTCAGTAACTGGTTTGAAACCAATAGTGTCCGCCATCGCTTCATTGTTTTTGCGAATATTGTGCCACTAGGGCTGTTGAGTTTTGGGATTACGACCGAGTTACAAGGTACAATTGATCAGCAAGGCATCGTATATATTGCCAGTTTTATGCTGTCACGGATTAGCTTGCTACTGACTTGGCGCTCAGCGAATCAACCAGGATTGTTAAAACCGGTTCGGCAAGCATTACAAGCGATTCAATGGGTGTATGGGTTTTCGATTATGTGTGCGATTATTGTGACCTTAATGCTCATTGTGTGGCAATTACCAATGTATTATGGCTTAATTTTTTGGACCGTCTGTGTGATTGGCGAATTTATTGCTTTACCAATTATTTTCGCGCATTCACAAAAAGATGTGACATCATTACACCGGGGACACTTAACGGAGCGTTTTGGCTTATTCACGATGCTTTTACTTGGTGAAATGATTATTATGGAACTGACTGGTTTTCGCCAGCAACCACTATCGCTGTTGTCGATTGTCGAAATGGTGTTAGGTTTAAGTGTCATTTTCGGTTATTGGTGGGTGTATTATGATCAAGTCTTATCAACGGCATTTCGCGAGACGGGTCGTTCACGGATTATTTGGACGACGTTCCATTTTGTCTTTGCGTTAACGACAGTGATGATTAGTGCCAATTTTGAATTTATTACGGAAGATTTAGGTTTAGCTTTTGTGACGCAGCAATGGTTAGTTATCGGGTTGCTCATCTTCTTTATCACAATTACGGTCTTACATTATACGCTCGATCATGAGCATTTCTATTCCCAGTTATCCCAAACAAATAATCAAGAAAAATTAGCGAATATCCATCATTATTTGAATTTAATTGTCATTGTCCGAGTAATTTCAATTGGGTTTTTAGCGAGTTTATTGTTTATCCCAATTCGGTCATCACTTTTGATGCTTAGTTTATTAGCGCTGATGTTAGGGATGAATGCGTTTGCGGGCTTAACGGTGTGGTTACAAGCGACTAAACATCTTTCAGAGACTGAAGAGTAAGGAAAACACACGTTGTGGCGTGTGTTTTTTTGTCAATAAGACCAAAAATATGCTATAATAATGACAAATTAGGAAAGAACGGGTTGAAAGTGATGAGTATTGTTTATTTTTGTGAAAAGCCGAGTCAAGCGCAAGCGTTAGCTGCGGCCCTAAGTCAAAAGGTAACGAAAAAAGAAGGGTATTATGATGGCAACGATGGGAAATTGTATACGTATGCCTATGGTCATTTAACGACGTTAGTTGCACCAGAACAAGTGGATCCGGATTTTAGTTGGAAAGGTGATTTAACGAAGTTTCCGTTTTTAGTCAATAATATCCCGATTGAATTGGCGAAACAAAAAGGGGTGGCGGCGCAATTTAAAATTATTAAAAGTTTATTTGCACAAGCGAGTCAACTCGTTGTCGCAACCGATGCTGGACGTGAAGGGGAACATATTTTCCGGACAGTCTATCAATTAGCGCAGTGTCGAAAACCGTTTACCCGCTTATGGTTAACGGATATGACTGACCAAGGGATTCAATTAGCGAATCAGCAAGCCCGTCCTGGGAGTGATTATGATGGTTTAGCCTTAGCGGGTAAACTACGTGCCGAAGCCGATTGGTTAGTGGGGATGAATGCGACGATTTTTGCGGCCCGAACATTACAAGCGCGAATTTCACTTGGTCGTGTCCAAACGCCAACTTTGAAAATGCTCGTCCAACGTTATTTAGAGATTAGTCAATTTACCTCGCGGACGTATTACACGTTAATTGCCCCAACCGCAATTGAGAAAGTGAGCTTTGAGTTGCAACGTGAAGGTCAAAGTGTCGAATTAACGCAAGAAGAGGCGGATGAATTATTAGCCCACTTACAGCCATTGCCACTGACAAACTTTGCCCAAACGCAACAACAACTGCAAGAAGCACCACCAAAATTATTTGATTTAACAGAATTACAAAAAGTTTGTAATAAACAGTTGAATTTAACGGCGAGTGATACGTTAGCGATTGCCCAAAAGTTATACGAAAAGAAATTAACGACGTATCCGCGAACGAGCTCGCAATATTTAGCGAGTGGGGAAGGTTTACTCGAACGTGTACAGGCGCTTGGTGGCGAAGAAATTATCAATAACGGTTATCAAATGCGCAAAGCCTTTATCAATCCCAAAAAAGTGACGGATCATGATGCGTTAATTCCAACGGGGAAAGTACCGGGTAATTTATCGGGTAGCGAACAAGCAGTGTTTGAAATTATTCGCACGCGGTTCTTTGCGGCGTTTTATCCTAATGCCAAAAAAATCAAAGTGAGTGCCCAGTTCCAAAAGGGTGACGAAATTTTTGTCGCAACACAAGTGACGATTACGGAGTTAGGCTGGTTAAAGTTGTACAATAAAACGATTGAAACTAATGAGTTAGCGTTGTATACTTCCGACCAAGTGCAACCACTCCAACGCAAAGAAATTATTACCCAACCAAAAAAGCCATATAATGATAGTAGTTTACTAAGTGATATGAAAAATGCCGCGAAATTTATTAGTGATGATCCATCGTTGGCAAAAATGTTAAAGACCACGGATGCGCAAGGGATTGGGACACCTGCGACGCGGGCCGCAATTATTGAGGCGCTCATTCAGCGCGAGTTAGTAATGCGTCAAGGTAAGCAGCTGCAACCAACCCCGAAAGGGATTGAGTTAATTCAAGCATTACCAGATGATTTTGCCTTATGTTCGCCAAAAATGACGGCAATTTGGGAAACGTTACTGGCGGAAGTTGAAGCCCAAACGTTACCAATGCAGGCATTTTATGAACAATTATATGCCGGAATTCAAAGTTTTACTGCTCAGTTAAGTCAGTTGCAACCGCTTGATCCCCAATACCAGCGGCAAACGGGAGGACGTAAAAAGTCCAAAACTGGGGAAGCCCAAGCCCAAACGAGCGCGAGTAGTGAGCGGCAAGCAGTGTGTGCGTGTCCTCAATGTGGGCAACCAATTTTTGAAAATGAAAAAGGGTTCTCATGTAGTGGCTTTAAAGCTGGGTGTAAAGTGACGATTTGGAAAAATGGCCTCCAAAAGTTAGGCAAAAAAGCGATTACGAAAACGGAAGCGAAACAGTTATTACAAGGCAAACATCCGAAAGTGAAGTTGAAAAGTAAAGCTGGGAAAGCGTATGAAGCGTATGCGCTGTGGAATCCGAGCAATAATTGGATTACGATTCAGTTTGATCAACCAACGCCAGCACCAAAGTCGAGTCGGGGGCAAGTGCAACCGCAACGAGGAGTGGCAAAACCAGTTGCACCAAAACGAGCTGTGCCCCAACCACCGGCACCACAGCCACTGATACCACAACCGACTGTGGCGCAACCAAGTGAACCAGTCTGGTCGACTGAAGTTGTTCCACCAAACCCTGCACCGCCAGTTGCTTTCGAACAAGGAAGCTTCAATGCTCATAGTCTGTTTGAGTT
>JBOFQK010000171.1:0-2953 GCA_051660865.1 Culicoidibacterales bacterium
TTTCATAACATGCTAATCACTCCAGTGTTCAGAAAATCGCAAACTCTCATGAGTTCATGAGGAACTCGCTTTGATTTTGCTTATTTTCTAGCCACACTGGTGGAAACCTGAATACTTGGCCTTTTCCAACGTGATTAGACACTCACTTATAACATGCTTCCGGTTTCGAAGCTTGAAAAAACATCGCTATTATCGGGCGGTGTCTCAGCCACCTGATAATAGCGATTAATTTTTCATTCGCTTCGATACTACCTTGTTTGCTTGGTTTGTAGTACCACCGTCAGCACTTACTTTCATAACATGCTTCGCACTTCGAGACTCGCCAAAACGTAAACAATGATGGCCGCGTTCTCAACTTTGAGTGATGAAAGCGGTGGGATAAAGTCCCATCAGTGACCAAGAAAATAAATGTGCGACTATTTGAAAAGTAGCTCAAGTAGTCACACATGTTTTTCAGGGAGCTGAAGCTTGAATCAGGTTATGAACGCTACCATTGTTCACTTTTTTGGCATAGCGTCTCGATGTCCCCTTTTTTACTTTGGTGTGACAACGTGCTCAGCACTTACTTAATTTTGTGTCCTAGGTAGGCTTGGTAGATTGTGAACCATTGTTGGGTTGTGAGTTCTAGTGTTAGTGCTTCAATTGCGACATCGACACGTTCTAGTTTTCCTGAGCCAACGATTGGCATTAAGTTATTGGGCATTTTATAGATCCAAGCATAGAGTACGGCGTCAATGCTCACTCCTAAGTCTTGGGCGATGGCTGTGACGGCTGCTTTCGCGCGTAAATCTGCTGGCGTTTGCGGATTGAAAATTCGTCCGCCTGCTAATGGTGACCAAACCATTGGTGCTACGTGATTTGTTTGCAGAAAATCAAGATTGCCATTATCAATATGCTCATGACAAACGACTGAAACTTCAACTTGATTCGTAACGAGTGGTTGATCAATTGCTGATTGAATTAAGTTGAAATGATCTTGATAGAAATTTGAAACCCCAAAATGTTGGACTTTTCCGGCTGCTTTCAAATCAACAAAGGCTTTGGCAATTGCTTGCGCATCCATTAACGGTGATGGTCGGTGCAATAAAAAAACATCTAACGTATCTAGGTTTAACTGTGATAATGAGCGGTCAGCTTGCTGAATAATATAATCATAGTCATAGTTATAATGATTAACGTACGTATCTGGACAATTTGGATTTGGATATTGAATCCCACATTTCGTCACAATTTCAAGTTGATCGCGTAAATGTGGTGCTTGCTTGAAGACTTGTCCTAAAAACGCTTCACCAGCAAAACCACCATAAATATCCGCATGATCAATTGTCGTGATTCCACGAGTTAATAATTGTTCGATGAATGCTTGATACTCATCAACGCTCATTCCCCATTCTAACGCGCGCATTTGACCATGAATGACACGTGAAAAACTCAACGTGTCAGTTAATTGAATTCGTTGCATAATAAATTCCTCTTTTTTCGATATTTTACTTATTATAACCATTTCACGCCACGAAAGATATCGTTTTCAGCGTGAAATTTGCTGTTCGTTCATGCTTTTGACTGTAACTGGACACTTTGAGCCCAGTAATCGTAGGTGCGAATCGCATTGCGGCTCACAATTGGATCAACATCCTCGGTTAACTCATAAATAATGCGTAACGGTGTCTGGTGATTTTTGGCGACATATTCGCGGACACACGCTTCTGGATCTTTGGCTAACTGAGTCAAAATTTCTGGCGGTGTAATCACATTTTTGGCAACATTGCGACGAACGAGCGGGAGACTACTTTGGCTATGGAAGCGTAGTTCCAACGGTGTGATTGTTGGATTAGCAACAGCCATTGCCATAATACTATCGTCATCACTGCGTAAAATGATTTCCAATAAATAGGCTGGAATTTGCGGATTTTCCGCTAATGAACGACGGACACTTGGGACATCAGCGTTTAATTTTTCTAAAATCGCTGCCTGCGTCTTTGGGTTTTTAGCGACGGCTTGGCGAACCGGAACTTCGGGATCGTCAGCAAGTTGGCATAATAGTTTTTGTGACGTTTGTTGAGAACGAGCAATTTCACGACGGACAATATACGCTTCATGATGCGCTAATAACGCTAACATTGCTGGTTCAAAGCACATTTTTTTGATTAAACGGACGAGTGTTTTCGGTGTCAGTGTCAACAAAGCTTCAAAAAAGTCTTGGCGAATCATCGCCTCACTCGCATGAACCGGAAGTTGGTACGTGCGGTGGTAACGACATAATTCACGTAAACTCGTCGTTAAATTTGAATGTTGAAGTACTGCTTGCCGCACCGCTGCTTTTTCATCAGCCGCTAAATAATAAATATATTCTAACGGCAAACGTGGATTTTGAGCAAAAGCGAGACGAATTGTATCATCTTGATGTTTCGCAAAAAATAAATCGTGATGCGCAAGGACGTTTGGATTCCCCGCTGTTGCCCGCACGAGATAACGGTCTTGGCTAGCAAGAGCAGCTTCTAGTAACGCTTGTGGTGTCTTCACATTTTGAGCAATCGCCACATGCAACTGCGGTTGGGTAATCCAGAGGCTTTCAAGCACTGAACTTGCAATATTAGGATTTTTGATTGCGGCTTCAACGACATACGAATTAAGATCTGCGGTTAATTGTGCTAAAATCTCTGGTGGCGTGCTGTGATGCTTGGCAACTTGTTCACGCACATAGTGGTTCGCATTTGTCGCTAACTCACTTAAGACGCTCGCAGGAAGCTTTGGATTTTGGGCGATAGCGCGTAAAAGCGGCCCCCTTGCCGTTGGATACACTTGCATCAAAATCTCAAGTGGAAAGTTTGCATGTGAGAGCGCTAATGGATGCAATTCACTGTTTAAACCATCCCATAATGTTAAAAGTGCTGCACTCGTTAGCTTTGGATTTTGTAACACCGCAGTTTGCAAGGCTAGATTTTCTGTTGCA
>JBOFQK010000172.1:0-1141 GCA_051660865.1 Culicoidibacterales bacterium
ATTATAATCGTTGTTTATCTCAGTAATTTCTGTGGCAGGCCGGATATCATTATCTCACGTGTTCGAGTCCTGGGCGTAGTGAATAAATTTTTGCACAAATTTTTGATCGCGGTACTATTCTAAATGCAGCATTTGGACACACAAACACACCCACCATCAATGTGAACTTATCTTTGTCCTGTGAACTTCAATTTAGAGAATGTTTCCTTTAATCGGAAGTGAGACGGTATCTGAGACATTCTGCAAATGAGGCACATTAATGTTGAGCTTACGGGCATAAGGATTTAGCGGAAAAAAAAAACAGAACTCACGTTTCATATCTTGCACTTAAGCATCACACCTCGTTTACTCAGTCGTTAGAGAATCGTACCGGAAATCCAAATGCCACAGCTTCCAGTCGCGATCTTGATCATCAAATTGTTACAAACATCTTTGTCACGCAGTTATGCTGAGTCCATTTGCGGCAGAGAATCCCACATACACACACACATACACACACACACACAAACACACACAATTTGGAATACAAGGTTTAAATGTTGCACTTAAGTATAAACGTTAGTTACGTCAGTCGTTTAAGCGGCGGGCCGGAAATCCGAATGGCACCGGTTCGAGTCACGACCTTGTTCATCAAATTGTTGCACATATTTTGGGCGCGATATTATGCTGAGTCTATTTGCTGCGATAAACACACACATACACACACACTCACGTACACACTCACACACACACAAACACACATCAACAATGTGGAATACACGGTTAAAATCTTGCTCTTAAGCATTGGCCTTTGTCAGCTCAGTTGTTTAAGCGGCAGGCCGGAAACCCGAATGGCACCGGTTCGAGTCCCGGTAATGTTTAATTAATTTTTGCATAATCGGTTGACCGCCGTATTATGCTGAGTGCAATCGCTGCACATTCACACGCACAGACACACACTCATACACACACAAACCATCAATGTGTACAAAGCTTCGACCTGTTAAATTCTGAATACAGAACCTTCGCTTTAATCGGAGGAGAGCCGACAGATGAGCCAATCTGCACATGAAACTCATTTACGTTGAGGTTAAGGGCAAGTAGGTGTCACGGGATAACAACAGAATACACGTATCAAATCTTGCACTTAATTATAATCGTT
>JBOFQK010000173.1:0-1176 GCA_051660865.1 Culicoidibacterales bacterium
GCAAATTCCACTCTGGATACTGCTTGACAATTTCTGCTCGTTCGCCTGTTAACAAAGCGACAAATGAGACATAATGATCTTTTTTCATCGGATGATCCGAGTGGACAAACCACTGTGTTTCCACTGCTTCGACTTGCAACTTTTCTTCTAATGTCGCTTTTTTAGCCACTTTCACCTCGAGTTTTCGACCGCAACATGAAATTTCTGAATTCCCTGTACACATCGTAATATTTCCACAATTATCACAAATATAAAACTTCGTCTTCTTCATATTTCCTCCTAAAAAACTATTAATCGGTAATTCACCTGCTAACAAACTACTAATCTCGACTTCCAACACTTCCGATATCGCTAAAACCAGAGAAATATCTGGATAACCAACACCGCGCTCCCATTTGGAAATCGTTCGATCACTGACGCTTAGTTGTTCAGCTAAATGTTTTTGCGTCCAACCCTTTTGCTTCCTTAACTCTTGGATAAGTTTTCCAGTTTTAATCACATCCATTTTCGATCACCTCATTTCCACAATACCACCATCACCAAACCTTAGCAACAAACGCTGCGTTGAGTGCGATTTTTTTACGCATTCATCACTTGTTTTCTCTTAATTTAGTGCTATAATAACTCAAATTACACCACTTTGGGAGGGATGAGGGATGAAAACTCCAAAAAATTGGCAAGTGAAAGACTGGATATTGACACTAATTCCCGTTTTTGGAAATTTATTTCCATTGACTTTATTGTCCATTCAAAAAAACCTTCAAACTGAAGGCGATTATGTTATTTTCATTTTCGGAATATTCTGTTTCTTGTTAATGACTGCGATTTTAACGGCAATTTGTAGTTATTTTCACAGCGCACCGATATTACTGTTCTTCATCTATAGCTTGAGCTTGATTCTCACTGTCACTGTGTACGCGGGAATTGTGAACGCGTTAATTATTTGGGTCGGTTTTTCGCTCGTCTATCTTGCTTGTTTAGGGCTAGCCCGGTTGTTGCAAAAACGCAGCCAAAATTAGTCGCTCAAACGCTCATGATCAAAACAAAACAAGTCACGAACTGTTGCTGTTCGTGACTTGTTTTGTTTGTTATTATTATTCCAATTAATCGTACGGCCAAAATTCTGTTTGTAGTACTGCTGTTCCCTCCGCAAAAAATTGAATTGCTGTACTGTCT
>JBOFQK010000174.1:0-3311 GCA_051660865.1 Culicoidibacterales bacterium
GTATCATTAAACTGACGGTTTTCACGTTGTTGTGGACGATCATCACCACGACGCCCGAAGTGATTTGAATTACTTTCGTTACGTCCACCACGATCGTTGCCACGGAAACCACCACGGTTCGAATCATTGCGGTCATTGCTGCGGAAATCGCGACGGTTCGAATCATTGCGGTCATTGCTGCGGAAATCGCGACGGTTTGAATCATTGCGGTCATTGCTGCGGAAATCGCGACGGTTTGAATCATTGCGATCGTTGCCACGGAAACCACCACGGTTTGAATCATTACGATCATTGCCACGGAAGCCACCACGGTTTGAATCGTTGCGGTCATTGCTGCGGAAATCACGACGGTCGTCATTGCGATTATTGCCACGGAAATCACGACGGTCGTCATTGCGGTCATTGCCACGGAAGCCACCACGGTTTGAATCGTTGCGATCATTGCCACGGAAACCACCGCGGTTTGAATCGTTGCGGTCATTGCTGCGGAAATCACGACGGTTTGAATCATTGCGATCGTTGCCACGGAAGCCACCACGGTTTGAATCATTGCGATCATTGCTGCGGAAATCGCGACGGTCGTCATTGCGATCATTGCCACGGAAACCACCGCGGTTTGAATCGTTGCGGTCATTGCTGCGGAAATCACGACGGTCGTCATTGCGATTATTGCCACGGAAGCCACCACGGTTTGAATCGTTACGGTCATTGCCACGGAAACCACCGCGGTTTGAATCGTTGCGATCACGCAGACGTTCATGACGACGTTCAGTTAATTTAACTGGACGATCACCATCATCATAAATCCGAATTGGTTTATTTGCACGTTCAGCAAGCTCAGCTGCTTTTTTCGCTTGACGCTCAGCTAAACGTTCAGCAGCGATCTTAGCATCTTTTTTCAAGCGCTCAACATCTAAGTCTACAAGTTGACCTTCACGTACTTCTTTTTGCTTTAATTTAATATCGAAAGCACGGTCGTATTTTTTCAAGAATGTCGCTTCATTTTCAGCAACGATTGAAATACACGTTCCGTGAGCATGTCCACGCGCACTACGTCCAGCACGGTGTAAATATTCATTGGCTAATAGTGGCATATCAAGGTTGAAAACATGGGTAATCCCTGAAATGTCTAATCCACGCGCTGAAATATCAGAAGAAATCAAAATTTGGATCGAACCATCACGGAATGAATCAAGGGCAGCTTTACGCTCTTCTTTTTCAAGTGTTCCATAAATACTTGCCGTTTTGAAATTGTGGAAGTTTAATTTGTTCGTAATATCGTCAACCGACTCACCAGTGTTAATGAAAATTAACGCTTTTTGTGGTTGCGTTGCAGCTAATAATTTCCGTAACATTGAAAACTTATCACGACGATCACATGTTACATAGAAATGTTCAATGTTTGGGTTGACAGCTGAGCGAATATTTCCTTGTTGGAAAACAGTTGGCGCTTGCATTAAGTTTTTCGCGATTTCCATTGCTTTTTCACCAATTGTGGCTGAGAAAACAAGGACTTGGCGGCTACGCATTGTTGCTTTAATAATTGCACCAATCGTTGAAGCGTTCGTATTTTCTAATAAATTATCAGCTTCATCTAAAATTAAAGTTTGTAACGTATGAGCCGTTACCTTTTTCTTTTTCAATAAATCGTGAACCCGTCCAGGTGTCCCAACAATAATTTGTGGTTTTTGCAGTTTCAAGCGTTCGATTTGTTTGTTGACATTGGCATCACCAATAAGTGGTACACTACGTAACCCAATCCCGCTATTTTCCGCAAGTAATTGAATTTGTTGGTGAATTTGCATCACTAACTCGTGAGTTGGCGCTAAAATTAACGCTTGTTGAGTTTTAGCCGTTGCATCAAGACGCATAAATAATGGTAAAACGAAAGCTAATGTCTTTCCGCTTCCTGTGTGTGCTTGAGCAATAACATCATTACCCGCTAAAATTGCGCTCGCGCTTTCAGCTTGAACCCAAGTTGGGGCAGTAATCTCTTGTTTTGCGAGTGCTTCAACAAGTTCTGGCGTATAGCCTAATTCTGTAAATGTTTGTGTTTGTTCCATTGGAAATCCTACTTTCAATTTTTGCAATCTCTGTTCATTATCATACACTTTTTTCGTCTGAATGGATAGCTAAAAATAGTTCTTTCTGGTAAAATGAAGCCGTAAAATTTTTTGAAAGGAGCAACCAAATGGAACAAGAGTTTATTTACCTTGGAAAACACTGCGGCTACATCCGTGAAAACAAGGAAAAAAATGAGCCGAATATTGGTGTGGTGATTGGTAATGAACAAACGTTACTGATTGATGCCGGCAGTAGTTTGAAACATTATGAACGAGTCAGCAGGACATTGGAACACAATCACATTGAGCCGCCGACCCAAATCGTCTTGACGCATGCACATTGGGATCATTGTTTTGCGAGTACCTATTACGAAAGCATCCTTTATGCTCAAAATTTAACTGCTCACAAACTAACCTTGATGCATACATGGCGCTTTGATGATGTGAGTTTAACGCACCATCATGAAGTTGGGGATTTTTCGGCTTGGAGCGAACGGATGATCCGTGAGCACGTAGCAGGACGAGAGCATCTAATTGTCAAAGAAGCTGATATTGTTTTCAATGATAGCCTCACCTTTAGCTTAGGAGACGTAACCGCCCAAGCAATTCATGTTGGCGGCAGCCACACAAATGACAGTACAATCATCTATATCCCAGAAGATAAAGTCCTCTACTTAGGAGATAGCCTCTATAGTAGCCGTGGTAGCTATAATCGCACCACCCTCTGGCCGATGCTGGAATATATCAAAACCTTAGATGTCGAACATGCAATCCTCTCGCATCGTGAACCATTTAATCGCGAACAATTCCAACACCATCTCAGCTTATTTGAGACCCTCCATGAACTCGTCGGTGACACCGACGTGCACATCAAAGCCCATCGCAAATTCCAAACCGAATACGGACGCAAACCAACCCCCGATGAATTCTACATCCTAAGAGGACTCGTCGGCGGAAATAAAAAGTAAGTGTTCGAAGCCGTTATTGCAAACCAGGGACACAAGGCAATATCACTTACTGGTGTTCAAGTGGTAGTATCAGTGATTTCACCAAATTAACGGGGAGAAACCACTGATACGAGCTTGACGAAGTAAGTGAAGGCTGAGACACGTTATAAGTAAGTGCTGACACCGGTGCTATCGAAAAAAGGAATAAAAGGATAGCAGCAAGGCGGTATGTGAAATAAGTGAACGGGTGTAGGCAGCCTAACATGATTCAAGCTTCAGTTCCCTGAAAAACATGTGCGAC
>JBOFQK010000175.1:0-2296 GCA_051660865.1 Culicoidibacterales bacterium
TTTTTTAAGTACACTAAAAAATACGCGTGTTATACTAAAGAAAAAATGAGGAGTGATTTGATGGGGAAAATTAAAAATTGGGTGATTGCAAGTTTAGTTGCAATTGCATTACTCTTGACACTTCAGCTAGCACAATTGACAACACAAGCAGAAATCGTCCCACATCAAACAAGTTGGACATTTGCAGCCACAGAAGTTGTCGAATTAAAGCTTGGTGATTTCATTTTAACCGCAGATCAAGTAGTAGTCGAGCCAAAGCGTGAGCAAGAAAATAAAACATATGAACTTGCACCGGGGAATTATCTTGCATATATTCACAATTATGATGAACATGGTGTTTTAAATATCGAACAAGTGAAAATTATCCAACAGTAAGCAAAAAAGCACGCCTCAAGAGTTTGAGTCGTGCTTTTTTGGTTAAAGTTCAACCGTTTTAGACTGCCAAGGGCTACGGACTTTCAAGGACGAAAAAGTTTTTTGATAATGTAGCATATAATTTGACATATTCAAGTTTATTGATGTATAATGATTGAACTAAAGTAAAGATAGAGGGTTATCAATGTAACTCGAGCTAGCAGAGAGGAAGGTTTAGTGATGGCGAGAATGATCATTTGTCATAAAATAACTCATCGTGCAATCACAAAGGCACGGAATCGATGTTGTTTATCAATCAAAACAGGAAATTTAAAACTAAGAAAGTAAAGGAAAAAAATAATGTTT
Source organism: Culicoidibacterales bacterium (assembly GCA_051660865.1). Taxonomy (GTDB): domain Bacteria; phylum Bacillota_I; class Bacilli_A; order Culicoidibacterales; family ZOR0006; genus ZOR0006. Next base: position 721 of record JBOFQK010000175.1, read on the forward strand.
ACAGGACCATTTTTTGAACAATTTTTATTTATGACAAGCCCATTGACGCTTGTTGCACTAGGCTTACTAGTCGTTGCTTTTTATGTGCTTTATCGTTTACAAGAAAAACGGACGAAATTTTCACGTCGAATGTTTATTGCCATGGCAATTGGACTTGGATTAGGAATTATTTTACAACTTGTTGCCGGTTTGCCGGCTGATCCGTCAACGGTGACGTGGTTAAGCGAAACGACAACGTGGTATAGCTTATTCGGAAACGGATTCACAAAGTTATTACAAATGTTAGTAATTCCAATTGTCTTAGTTTCAATTATTCGTGTGATTATGAACCTTGAAGGACAAAATCTTGGGAAAATGACTGGGCGAACAATTGCTTGGTTATTAGGAACAACGGCGATTGCAGCGATTATTGGAATGGTAATGGCGAATCTTTTCCAACTTGGAACAGGATTAGAATTAGTAGCTTCAAGTGCTGAGCCAAAAGAAGTGACAAACATTGTCACGACGTTCTTAAATTTATTGCCAGCGAACCCAATTAAAATTATGAGTGAAGGTAATATAGTTGCCCTCGTAATCTTTGCAGCATTTGTTGGTGTGGCAACGAAGCGAATGGATGCACGTAAACCAGAACAAATCGCACCATTCAAAGCATTAATTGAAGCGTTATACCAAATTATTATGAGTATTGCGATGTCAATTATTAAATTAATGCCATACGGAATCGTTGCGTTATTAGCAGCAACAATTGCCGGACGTGGCTTAGAAGCGATTTTATCAGTTGGAATGGTTGTTGTCGTGATTTACTTAGCAATTGCACTCCAGTTCCTTGTCCACTTAGCGATTATTGCGGCACATGGTTTAAACCCATGGCAATATGTGCGTAAAGGCTATGAACCACTTGTATTTGCCTTTACATCACGTTCAAGTTTAGGGACGCTGCCAGTAACGATTGAAACGTTAACTGAAAACCTTGGTGTTAATGTTGGAACAGCAAACTTTGTCGGAAGTTTAGGAACAACGATGGGGATGAATGGTTGTGCGGGAATTTATCCGGCAGTGTTAGCAGTGATGTTAGCGCGGATGACAGGAACGCCGATGGATGCTCAATTTTATGTCTTACTATTAATCGTGATTACACTCGGTTCAATTGGTATTGCTGGAATTCCGGGGACAGCAACAGTTGCTGCTTCTGTAACACTAAATGGTGTTGGTTTGGGATCAGCCTTTGGATTTATCGGTCCAGTTTTAGGAATTGACCCGATTTTGGATATGGGACGCACAATGTTAAATGTGAGTGGAACGATGATGACGGCAGTTGTTGTTGATAAATCATTAGGGACACTTGATGTTGAAGCATATCATCGCCATGAACAAACATTAGATGCTGAAGTTGAAAGCAAGTAATGACTGTGCTATAATGAGTCAATTTCAAACAATAAGCAAGGTGGGAAAAAAATGAAAGTTATTATCATTGGAGGGATTGCTGCTGGTGCAACCGCAGCAGCAAAGTTGAATCGGGTCAATCCGAACGCCCAAATTACGATATATGAAAAAGAAGCATATGTATCATTTGGTG
>JBOFQK010000176.1:0-2230 GCA_051660865.1 Culicoidibacterales bacterium
AAAAGATGGAGGCTCGGTTTTTGATTTTTCGAGCTTTGAAGCAGGAAGCATGTTTAGAAAGAGAGAGTGTGAGCATGGTGCCATTTATGGCAGCTGACTGGCAGGACAAAAAAGGAAGCGAAATGAATATTTCGCTTCCTTTTTTTGTTGTTTGTGGCAAAAGTTTAAGTTAAGTTAATTTTTCTTCGCTATACTCAAACTATCACAGCAGTGAAATAAAAAAGCATGTAAAAAATGGAGGAAATCAAAATGGTGATGAGCAACAAGAGTAAAATGAAAAAACGAGTGATTATTGGTGCCTGTGCCTTGGTTGGTCTCGCGGTGATTGCCGGACCCGTCATCGTTGGTAGTATGAGTGGGGAGACGGCAGGTTATCTGACAGAAACGGCAACGACATCAACGATTGAAACATACTATAGCTTTTCGGGGAATGTCGCGAGTTCAAATACTCAGAACGTGATGGCCGAAAAGATTATGCAGATTAAAGAAATCCATGTTAATGAAGGTGATGAAGTGAGTGCGGGAACCTTACTATTTACGACAACAGATGGAACGGAAATTACGAGCAAAATTGCGGGAACAGTAAATGCACTCCTTGTTGAAACTGATCAACAAGTGATGAGTGGCAGTCAAATGGCTGAGATTATCGACTTCAATCAACTTGAAGTTATCATGAATGTTGATGAATATGATTTAGGAGCGATTGCGATTAATCAAAAAGTGGCTGTGCATATTGGTGCGTTAGCAAAAGATATCGAAGGGACGATTACCGAAATTTCACGGACAGCGATGGCGCAAAATGGTGTATCATATTTTCAAGCAACTGTCCAATTAAACACTGATGACGCAGTCAAAGTTGGGATGACCGCCGAAGCAAAAATTTTAAAGGCTTCAGCACAAGATGTCGTTACAATTCCGATGACAGCCTTATCTTTTGACGATGAAAATAATCCAATGGTGTATACAACGACAGCCGATGGTGAATTGACAGAATTACCAGTTGAAATTGGCATTAACGATGGCAAAAATGTTGAAATTAAAAGTGAGATTGAAGCCGGAGAAACGGTTTATTATGAAGATTTAACCGCAGCACCAAGTAGTAGCTTCTTGCCACCAATCCCTGGAAGAAATTAAGGAGACGATTGTAATGCAAACAATTTTACAGATGAAAGCTATTGTCAAAACATATCAAATGGGTGATGAAGAACAACAGGTGCTCAATCACATCGATTTTAATGTTGTTCAAGGTGAGTTTGTCACCATTCTTGGTCCTTCGGGGTCTGGAAAATCAACCTTGATGAATATTATTGGCTGTTTAGATGTGCCAACTAGTGGCGTGTATGATTTGAATGGCAATGACGTAGCGAATATGGATGAGGAAACATTATCAGAAGTACGTAATCGGGAAATCGGTTTTATTTTCCAACAATTTCAATTATTACCACGGTTAAGTGCCTTAGATAATGTCGAACTCCCCTTGATTTATGCTGGCGTTCCGGAAAAAGAACGTAAGCAACGCGCACGAGCAATGCTCGAAAAAGTTGGCCTTGGCACAAAATTAAAAAACAAACCGAATCAACTCTCAGGGGGACAACAACAACGGGTGGCAATTGCGCGGGCACTCGTGACACAACCAACAATTTTGTTAGCTGATGAACCAACTGGAGCCCTTGATCAAAAAACCGGGGTGCAAATTATGGATTTATTCCAAGAACTTCATGCTGAAGGAAAAACGATTGTCATGATTACCCATGACGAAAAGATTGCCCAACATGGAAGCCGCATTGTTAAAATTTTAGATGGGAGTTTATCGGAACAACCTCATCGAGTGTAATAACCGCAAATAAATGGCAGCACTGACAGGTAGCCTGAGAAAGAAGAGGCTGGAAACAGCTAGCTTTAACTTATAAAAGTCAATAAATACAAGTGATTTTTATAGGTTTTTCCTAGAGTAAAATCAAGGAGTGGGAAGCGAACAGTATTAAGTTATTATAAAATAGAAAAATCATTGAATTCAAACTCATTCATTTGTATTATGGACGTGAAGGAGTTGGTCGAAGATGATCCACGCTCAAAAAATTAGACTGTATCCAACTGCTGAACAAGTGCAAAAATTGTGGCAATCAGTTGGAACCGCGCGTTTTGTTTACAACTGGACACTTGCTCGCCAAGAAGAAAATTATCAAAATGGTGGCAAGTTCATTTCTGACAATGAGTTACGCAAAGAACT
>JBOFQK010000177.1:0-3249 GCA_051660865.1 Culicoidibacterales bacterium
TCGGGAACAAGCAGCATCACAAAAATCGTGTCACTAATCACTAAACACGCTGCTTGCTCATCAGTAAACTCAGGATTAAAGTTCCAACCAAGTTTACGGAAAAATTCCATACTCTTTGGTAAATCTTGAACCGGTAAATTCACAAAAATCATTCGTTCCATCGTTATCACTCCTTATGGGCATTCTTTTGTTAAAGTGTTCCCATTATACGGAGCCGATTCGCCGCTGTCAATGTATTGATGCAGGCAAAACAATCGTGATTTCTGTTCCTATTCCGACCAGACTCTGCACATCAATTTCACCGTGGTGGAGTTCGACAATCCGTTTGACAATTGGCAATCCTAATCCCGTTCCGCCTGTACTCCGTGATTCATCAGCACGATAAAAGCGTTCAAAAATGCGTTGTTGTTGCTCAGGTGAAATTCCAATCCCAGTATCTTGCACTGTGATGTACGACTTCTCACCAATTCGCTGTAATTGAATCGCAATCTGACCATCGGGATTCGTATAACGAATAGCATTACCAATGATATTCACCCAGACTTGATACAATAATGCTTTATCTCCCGTTATCTGTGTTGGTTCAAGCTGGATCTCAAGGGCTAGATTTTTTTGTTCCCATTCATTTTGGAGTAATAAAATCGCATCGCGAATTTGTTCATCCAGACTAAAGGTCGTTTTTTTCACGAGCATATGTTCATTTTCTAATTCTGATAAGCGCAACAAATCAGTTGATAATTTAGCTAAACGTTTCGTCTGCCGGGTAATCACGCTCGCATATTCAAGTCGCTTGGTTTCGGAGAGATCCGGCATCGCCAGGAGTTCGGCATATCCTTGAATTGATGCGAGTGGAGTTTTAAATTCATGCGAAACATTCGAGACAAAATCTTTGTGAAGATACTCATTTTTGGCGAGTTCACTGACCATCAAGTTAAAGTTATCGGTCAACTCGCTAATCTCATCATGACCACGCGTTTTCTGTGGGATCATCGTCTCAAGATTTCCGTTCGCAACTTGTTTCGCTGCTTCCGATAATTTCGCAATTGGTTTGACAACTACGCGCGTAGCAAGGAAAATGAAAATCCCGCCAATTGCGAGTGACATAATCCCAAAACGGGCAGCAAATCTCAGTGGTAAATCAGGTGAAACATCAATGACGTTAAACGGAATATCCCGAAATAAAACAAGTGCCGCAATCGAAGCGAGAATATTCGTGACAATCAAGACACTGATGAAAATCACCAAATATTTGACAAAGAGCGAACCTAAGATTTTTTTCATCGTAAAACCACCTTAATCCCTAAGCCTTTAACCGTGACAATTTCAAAATCTTGACACTCACTGAGGCGATCACGGAGACGGGACACGTGGACGTTGACCGTACCTTCACCACTTTCACTATCTAAACCCCAAATTTCATCAAGTAGTTGTTGGCGCGTAAAGATTTTCCCCGGCTGAGTTAACAAACGAAACAGCAGCAAAAATTCCTTTTTTGGCATCGCAATATCTTGGCCATTGACTTGTGCGGTTAATGAATCAAGATCAAAATACGAATGTGCAAGGGTAATCTGCTTTTCGGCAGCAATCTTCGCTCGCTTCAATAAAGCCTGCACCCGTAAGCTTAACTCCCGCAAAATGATTGGCTTCACCATATAGTCATCAGTCCCACTTTGAAACCCGGCTTCTTTATCATCAATCGTTTCTTTGGCTGTAATCATGAGAATTGGCAATTCATAGCCGGCATTGCGTAAATCGGCGGTTAACGTGTAGCCATTTACTTTCGGCATCATAATATCAGTAATCAACAAATCAATATGGTGAGCTTCCATTAGCGTCAAAGCTTCCTCACCATTACTCGCCTCAAACACTTGATAACCATTCGCTCGCAGATATTCGCCCATCATTTGCCGAATATCTTGCTCATCTTCAACAACTAAAATTTGAAACATTTCGCTCGCCTCCTTCTTTTTATTATTACACCATATTTCCGTTGTGAATGAAAGCTTTCCTCATATCAAAGTCTTTTAGACACTACGGAGAGCATCGATTGGATTCAAACGACTCGCTTTTTTCGCCGGAGCATACCCAAACACGAGACCAATAATCGCCGAGAATCCTAAAGCTAACGGAATCGAATAGCCAACTAAGGTAAAATCAACGCCAATTGCCAGCGTTCCAATGAAGGAAATAAAGATTCCACAAATGAGTCCCAACACACCACCAAAGAGTGATAAAAATAAGGCTTCAAGGACAAATTGGAGTTGAATCGTGCCTGGTTTGGCCCCAAGTGCCTTACGCAGACCAATTTCTGTTGTGCGTTCCGTCACAGTCACAAGCATCATATTCATAATCCCAATTCCTCCGACGACAAGCGAAATGGCAGCAATTCCTGCTAGTAACATTCCCATCGTCCCTGTCATTTGTTCAACGGTATCTAAAATATTTTGCATATTCACAATCCGGAAACCATCTTCGTTGTAGTTGAAGGCGGTGAGTAAAGCTGATTCAACTTCAGCTGTTGTTTCGGGCGCAAGTGCTTCGTCAGCAACATACAAATCAAGGGCTGGGACATAGCCAGTTCCGAGTAAACTCATCGCGGTTGTATAGGGCACAACGACGGCTTGATCTGACGAGCTGGCACTAAAGCCTGTGCTTTCTTGGAGGGTCCCAATCACGGTATGTGTCACCCCATTAATCACGATTTCCTTCCCAAGCGGATTTTCACTTGGGAACAATTCACTCACAACATCTTGTCCAACGAGGGCAACCCGATTCTTACTTTCAACATCAATGATCGTAATTGGCCGTCCACTCGCTAACAAATCATCGCTATTCGCAAAATGAATATGATTATTCCCCTGTACTGCAACTTCTTCCATCACTTCACCATCATAGACAACGCTTGTTTGTCCACTCACTGTCGGTGAAACACCTTTTAAATTTTCAATTTGTTCAATTTCGCGAATATCACTGCTTGTTAAACCTTGTTTTAAAGGTGTTCCCGTTATTTGAACCGTAATTTTATTTGCCCCCATTTTCATTACTTCACCAGTAATGTTATCCGTCACACCTTGGACAATCGAGATTAAGGCAATAATCGCCGTTACGCCAATCAATACTCCAAGGATAGTTAGAAACGAGCGCATTTTATTCTGAATGATATTTTGCCAAGACATCTTGACGCTTTCTTTAAACATGGTGTCTCTCCGTTGCCAATTTATTGTAAAAGTTTATAAATATCTCAAAACT
>JBOFQK010000178.1:0-1756 GCA_051660865.1 Culicoidibacterales bacterium
GGTTGAGTGATTTTTTGTTCAAAAGTGGGAATAAATTGTCACAAAGCAAGACAAAATCAAGAAAATTTGCTATGATAACACTGCAAGTTTAGAGAGTAGAGGAGGGAGTTCATTTCTCGTGAGTGAAATGAGCGAACACAGATGAGTAAACCAAGAATTGTCTTTATGGGGACGCCAGAAATTGGTGCCAGTGTCCTACAACAATTAATTGACCATAATTATCATATTGTTGGCGTTGTTAGCCAACCAGATCGCCCAGTTGGACGAAAAAAAGAATTATTAGCAACACCGGTAAAAAAGGTTGCCGAAAAATATGAAATTCCGGTGTTTCAACCTGAAAAAATCCGGCATAATTACCAACCAGTTTTAGATTGGAATCCAGACGTGATCATTACGACAGCATATGGACAAATTGTTCCCGATGCGCTCCTTTATGCCCCAAAATATAAAGCGATTAATGTCCACACGTCATTATTGCCAAAATATCGTGGTGGTGCGCCGATTCATCATGCAATTTTAAATGGTGAAACGCAAAGTGGTGTAACAATTATGTATATGGTCGACAAACTTGATGCTGGTGATATGCTCGCACAAAGTATTGTTCCAATCGGACCAGAAATGATGATGGGTGAACTCCATGATACGTTGATGGTTGAAGGTGCGCGATTATTATTAGAAATGTTACCGGCGTTCTTTGCTGGTGAAATTACGCCAATTGTCCAAAATGAAGCGGAAGTGACATTAGCGCCAAATATTAGTCGTGCGATGGAATTAATTGATTGGCAACAACCGGCTCACGTCGTGCATAACCAAATTCGTGGGTTATCACCATGGCCAGTTGCGCATACAAAATTAGCTGAACAAAACTTTAAAATTTGGCAAGCGACGTTCGATCGTGAACAAACACCGACAACGCTTGCAGCAGGAACAATTTTAATCGATAAAAAAGCGAAACAATTTGATGTTGTTTGTGGCGATGGACGCGTGTTAGCATTACAAGTCGTTCAACCAGCCGGAAAACAAAAACAAGCTGTAAGCGTCTATTTAAATGGATTACAAGAAATTCCAACAACATTTGATTTATAAGAAAAGGCCACATTGTGGTCTTTTTTTTAGCGAATTATCGTGTAGGTAATCGAAAAAAATGAAATTTTGTAAAAAAAATTGCTTTTTTATGATGAGGGGCGTATACTAAATTTACATATCGTAAGAATTACGATTTAAATTTAGAAACAGAAAGAAGTGAGGCAGATGACAGTTGCCAAAATGAAAATTGGTGAATCAGCGATTGTGAAAGGGTTTCAGGAAGAAACAGCTTTTGTCAAACGACTCCGAATGATGGGGATTACGGAAAATGTCAGTGTTTCGTTAAAACGCCAAGCACCATTTGCTGATCCGTTAATTATTACGTGTCGCGGGTGTGATATTGCAATTCGCAAAGTTGATGCGAAGAATATTTTGATTGGAGCTTAATAAATAAAATGAAACAACACGATAAAAAGCCCCAAACGATTGCCTTAGTTGGGAATCCAAATGTGGGGAAAACAACATTATTTAATACTTTAACTGGCTTTAATCAACGCGTTGGTAACTTCCCAGGGATTACGATTGAACGCAAAGAAGGTAATTTTGCGGGGATGACAGTCGTTGATTTGCCAGGGATTTATTCATTAGATACATTTTCACCTGAGGAGCAAGTCACAAAAGCGTATTTAGAATCGGCTGAGGCGGATGTGATTGTCAATATTGTTGACGC
>JBOFQK010000179.1:0-1299 GCA_051660865.1 Culicoidibacterales bacterium
TCGGTCGCTGAGACGTTAAATATTTCATTCTTAGGGGGAATTTTAGCCGGGATTATTGGAGGACTTTCGTACAATAAATTCCGGGGCGTGCAATTGCCTGAGTTTTTAGCCTTCTTCGGTGGTCGTCGTGCGGTACCGATTATGGCCGGGTTAATTTCAGTTGTAATTGCGATTCCATTAGCGATGATTTGGCCGGTTATTCAAGGGGGATTAACGGAAGTTTCAATGGGAATCGCTGGTTTTGGAGCCTTTGGTGGTGCCTTATTTGCCTTCTTTAACCGTTTATTATTACCGTTAGGGTTACATCACGTCTTTAATAGTTTCTTCTGGTTCCAATTAGGCGACTTTGGTGGAGTGGCTGGAGATTTAAATCGCTTCTTCGCGCTTGATCCAACGGCGGGTCACTTCATGGCTGGGTTCTTCCCAATTATGATGTTCGGATTACCAGCTTTAGTGTTGGCGATGTATTTTGCTGCGAAAAAGCAAAACCGTAAAGCGGTAGCAGGGATGTTAATTTCATTGGCATTAACTTCGTTCTTAACAGGGGTTACTGAGCCGATCGAATTTTTATTCATCTTCCTTTCACCAGTGTTACTCGTTGTTCATGCCTTATTAGCCGGCTTGTCATTCTTTATCACTGATACATTGGGGATTTTGCATGGCTTTACGTTCTCAGCGGGCGCAATTGATTACTTACTGAACTTCGGGTTAGCAACGAAACCAGCCTTATTATTAGCTGTAGGGGCCGGAATGGGTGCTTTATACTTTGTGATTTTCTATACTTTAATTGTCAAGTTAAACTTGCCAACGCCTGGTCGTGAAGACGAAGCCGATATCGTTAGCGAGCAAGGAATGAAAGTTTCCTTATCGGATCAAGAATTGTACACAGCTTATATTACCTATTTAGGTGGGGCAGACAATCTTGTGAAAGTCGATAACTGTGCAACGCGTTTGCGATTAGATGTCATGGATTCAAGTTTAATTGATGAAACTGGACTGAAAACACTTGGTGCCAAAGGCGTAATGCGACTAAATAAAACGACAGCCCAAGTCATTGTTGGTACAAAAGTAGAATTTGTTGCCGAGGGGATTAAAGCTGTTTTAAAAAAATAAGTAAAGCAAAAGACCACACGAATGTGGTCTTTTTTTGGTTAGTCTTTGTATTGGTCAACACTCGCTTGGAGCTTAGCTTTAATTTCAGCAACAACATCAGCTGGTTGATGAATTTTAATTTCTGGTCCAAATGAGAGTAAATCTTCAATAATATTGTGACGGCGACTTTGACGATAATGAATCCGT
>JBOFQK010000180.1:0-4433 GCA_051660865.1 Culicoidibacterales bacterium
GGTTCCAACTGATTGCCACAATTTTTGCACTTGTTCAGCAGTTGGATACAGTCTAATTTTTTGAGCGAGAATCATCTTTGACCAACTCCTTCACGTCCATAATACGAATGAAGGAGCTTGAATTCAATGATTTTTGCTGTTTTATAATAACTTAATACTGTTCACTTCCCACTCCTTGATTTCACTCTAGGAAAAACCTATAAAAATCACTTGTATTTATTGACTTTTATAAGTTAAAGCTAGCTGTTTCCAGCCCCTTCAATTAATGCTGTCGCAATGATGAAATCCTCAGGTGTTGTCACTTTCATATTCACATAACTTCCAGCTAAAATGTGGACTGAATGCAAACATAATTGTTCAATCAGCGAGGCATCATCAGTCGCTAAAATTTCCATCGTTTGTGCATGATGATGGGCATGTGTAATTAATTTCGTCGCAAACACTTGCGGCGTTTGTGCTAAGTACATTTTATAGCGATCATACGTTTTTTCAACAATCCCGTTTTCAACTAACTTCACTGTATCTTTCGCCGGTACAGCCAACATCACCGCTTCTTGCTCTTGAACCGCTGTATATAATTGTGTTAACTGTTCTTGGTTAATAAACGGTCTTGCTCCATCATGAATAAAAACATATGGTTGACTCACATGGTGGAGTGCATGCTGCACACTTTCTTGGCGCTCGGCACCTCCTACAACAAATTCAATTCGTGAATCAGTTATCTCGTATGCTGCTAATAAATCACTAAACATGTCAATTTCTTGTTCTTGCGTAACGAGAATCACTTGCTTACAATCTGCTTGCATTAAAAATTGTTCAAGTGACCACATAAATATTGGCTTCTGTTGTAATGTATACAACACCTTATTATAGCCTAGTGCTGCGCGACTCCCGCTCCCTGCCGCTAAGAGTATAGCTGTGTACATGATACCAGCCTCCTTTATCGTTTAAAATCACCACAATTATAACAAACTTTGTTTCAAAATGGGATTTTTTTAGCAGAAAACAAAAAAAAGCCCTGGGGCTCGACCCAGGGCTTTGGGGATTCCTGATGAACGGAATCCAGTCAAATCATCTTAGTTATTATAACACATATCCAAATTAATTACTAGCTTTTGCTGCAATTAATTTCTGCCATCATGTTTTCACCCTGTTATCTTGGTGTGAAAATCGGTGTCAAGCACTCTCTTATAAAATGATATCTTGAATTTCAAGATCTTTACGATCAAGATAATGTGTTGATTGAATTCGACGCACTGTGCGTGATTTTCCACGAATCACAAGTGTTTCAGTTGTTGCAATGTTTCCACGACGGGCTACACCTTCAAGTAAATCACCTTTTGTCACTCCTGTTGCCGAGAAAATAATATTATCATTTTTTACTAACTCATCGATTTTCATCACTGTTCCAGCTTGGATCCCCATCGCCTCGCAACGTGCCAATTCATCCATTCCTAACTCACGATTTTCTGGTGTATCACCTTTGACTTCATGACGAGGTAATAATCGCGCATCCATATCACCATCAAGCGCACGAACAACTGCTGCTGAAATGACACCTTCAGGTGCACCACCAATTCCGTAGTACATATCAACTTGACTTTCTGGCATACAAACTAAAATACTTGCTGCTACATCACCGTCAGGAATCGCAAACACACGCACACCTAAATCATGCAGTTGCTTAATCACTTTATCGTGACGTGGCTTCGCTAATGTCATCACTGTTAATTCTGACAATTGTTTCCCTGTTGCACGGGCAACACGGCGGACATTTGCTTCTAACGAATCACCAAGATTAATTAAACCTTTTGCTTCTGGACAAACAACAAGTTTTTCCATATACATATCAGGTGCTTTTAAAAATGTTCCCTTTTCACCTACTGCCAAAACTGCGATTGCATTTGGTTGCCCCATCGCCGTCATTCGTGTTCCTTCAATTGGATCAATCGCAATATCAACTGCATCACCAAGTTGCGTTCCAACTTTTTCACCAATATATAGCATTGGCGCTTCATCAATCTCACCTTCACCGATGACGATTTCACCTTGGATATCAATTTGATTAAATGTATGCCGCATTGCTTGAACCGCTGCATCATCTGCTAAATTTTTATCTCCACGACCTAACCATTTAAACCCTGCTAATGCTGCAGCTTCTGTTACACGACTAAATTCAATTGCTAATTCACGTTTCATCTTTGGCACCTCAATTTTGTTTTTTTCTATTATACATAAAAAATTCGTATTTGCCTAGTCAACTAAAACGGCAAATGTTGCTCTCCAGCTGGTTGCAACGCGGTTTGAATTGCTTCTTGAATATCCGCAACGCCAATAATTTCAATTCCTGTCACTTCCAAGCCTTCAACATTACGCTTTGGAATGATCGCCCGTTTAAAGCCAAGTTTTTTCGCTTCTTTTAAACGCTCTTCAATTTTAACGACGCGACGCACCTCACCAGTTAAGCCTACCTCACCAATAATGACATCAGTCGGTTGTAACGCACGATCTCGGAAACTCGAAACAATACAGAGCGCTAACGCTAAATCCGCAGCTGGTTCATCTAACTTCACACCGCCAACGACTTTAATGTAAGCATCTTGATTTTGAAGCAATAACCCCGCGCGTTTTTCTAAGACCGCTAAAATCAGTGCTGTTCGATTATTTTCAATCCCATTGCTCATCCGGCGCGGATTTCCAAATGCTGTGGGCGATAATAACGATTGAATCTCGACCAGAATCGGTCTTGAGCCTTCCATTGCTGCTACGATGCTGACACCACTGCGCATAATCGTCCGTTCTTCCAAAAAGAGAATTGATGGATTGAGCACTTCGACTAATCCTCCACCTTGCATGTCGAAAATCGCAATTTCATTTGTCGCACCAAAACGATTTTTGACTGAGCGTAAAATTCGGAATGAGTTATGTTGCTCACCCTCAAAATAAAGGACAGCATCAACCATATGTTCGAGTAGTTTGGGACCAGCGATTGTTCCCTCTTTCGTCACATGCCCGACCACAAATGTCGAAATTTGCTTACTTTTCGCAATCCGCATCAGTTCGCCTGTACATTCTCGTACTTGTGAGACGCTCCCTGGTGCACTGGCTACTTCATTTAAATAAACAGTTTGAATTGAGTCAATAATCAAAAATTTCGGATTAACAACATCAATTTGTTGTGTCACCCGATTCAAATCATTTTCACTGTATAAATAAAGCTCATCACTTTCTAAACCAAGTCTTTGCGCACGTAATTTTGTTTGATACATACTCTCTTCACCAGAAACATACAATACTCGCTGACCATTTTTGGCTAAGTCACATGCAATTTGCAATAGGAGTGTTGATTTCCCAATTCCAGGATCACCACCAATTAAGTGCAATCCACCATTAACAATTCCGCCACCTAACAAGCGATTAAATTCACCATAACTCGTCTGCACGCGAAAAGCATCCTCGGCAGGAACTTGAGTGATTGGTTTTGGTGAATCACCTTGAATTGAGGTGTTCACAAATTTACTCTTTTTTTCAACTAATTCTTCTGCTAATGTATTCCACTGATTACAACCCGGACAACGTCCCATCCACTTTGGGGTCTCATATCCACATTCTGTACAAAAAAATTTTGTTTTCGTTTTTTTAGTTGCTACTGCCATGACATCACCATATCCTTTCCGATCACACTTAAACAAGAAAAATTCAACTTGTTTAAACGATTATTTACTAGCTGTATCATAGCATATTTATCCACACAAAAACATTTGCTTACGTCGATTATTCGCTCTTTTTCACCTGTAAAAGTTACGTTTACCTCAAATCTATTGCGGATAACTCACTAGTTGTGAAAGTAAAGTGGGGGATAACTCTCGTAGAGGAGTTATCTTTTGTGGGAAACTCATGCTTGAACGGATTTTTTTGGGGAAACCTTGATGCTTGTAATTTTATGTGGAAGAAAAAAAGCCTAGTTCACCTAGCCTTTTTACTCCCACTGCATCATCCGATTACTTGCTATTACTGACACAGTGGTGTATTCGTAATTTTTTTCATTAATTCGCGAACATTTGCTTCGGAAAGTTCGGCATTTGTTGCGCCTTTTGCCTGAATCGTCATTGCTGCTGTTGCCGTTGCAAAATGAGCACTCTCATCGATTGAAAGATTACGGATATAACTATACACCATTGCTGCCATCACTGAATCACCAGCTCCTAGTGTATTACGAATTGGGACTGGTAATGGATAAACATGGCCATGCTTCGTTTCATCAGCATAGTACAGTCCTTTTGATCCTAAGCTCAAGAAGACTCGTTTTACACCGTGCTCAATAAAGCGATCCGCTGCAATCACATAATCTTCATCTTCTTCAATTGTCATATCTAAAAATGCTTCCGCTTCGATATCATTTGGCTTCACTGCATAAAAAGCATGAATTAAAT
>JBOFQK010000181.1:0-1215 GCA_051660865.1 Culicoidibacterales bacterium
AGTCAAGATTTGAGTGACAAAGTCATCACGAAAGCGCTCAATTGTGACCCACGCGTCGTGGACGTCTTGCCGCCAGAAATTTTGACAGAACAACGGTTGTTACAAGTTGTTAAAACATATCCGCAAGCAGCCCGGTTATTTGTCGGAACGTGGACGCAAGCGTTCGCTCAAGACGTAATGGCGCAAAATCAAGAAGCGATTTTTGGGATTCCCGCTCATTTATTGCCAAATGAAACGTATGTCGCTTTAGCCAAACAGGACAGTCGCTATTTTGTGACGGTGCCTAAAGCCGCTTTGAGCCAAGAACTCGTCGATCACGTGTTGCAAGCAGATCCAAGTTTACTCCATGCTGTGCCCAAAGAATTCAAAACGACGAATGTTTGTTTACAAGCCGTTTTAGCCCAACCAGAAGTTTGGCAATTCGTCCCCAAACATATTAAAACGCGAATTCAAGCGATGGGGTATCATTTTTAATTTACGTAAGTTTCGAAAAAGGTAGTCAAAGTCAGCAATTTTCGTTATACTGAAAGGGAAGTGACACCTTGCGTGACTAAGCGAAAGGAATCCTTTAAATTCCACTCAATGGGGGACCTACAAAATGGCAGCATATCTAACTGAAAATGGACAATTATTTGCCGATTTTATCGAATCAGCAGAGTTAAACATGCTTTTTACGCATGATTTGAATGAAGATGAAGATGGAGATGAGTTTCTCTTTTATTTCGGTGATACAGCCGAAGATATTTTCGTTTATGGGAATATCGAGTTATTCGAATCAACAGCAACAGTGAACTTCTATATTCGTTTAGATGAAGTGAGCGATGTTGAACGCACGAATTTATTGGAATATTGCAATTTCTTTAACGATAATGTGCCATTAAAATTGACACTTTCAACACGTGATATGCATGAATTCCCAGGTGAACACTTACGTTTAACGTTAAGCGATACAGTTGTCGCTGATCCAGAACAAGTGCCACAGTTTATTTTAGGGATGTTCGCGATGACACAAGAAGTGTTAGACGAGGAAATTTTACCAGAATTATTCGAAGAAGACGCAGACGTCGAGGCAGAATAAACACAATTAAAGCAAGTGCACACGTACTTGCTTTTTTTCCTAGCCAAATTGTTTCGCTAGCGGTATAATAAACAACACTGAGTGAGAAATGAGGAGATGTTGATGCAACACACGTTTGCCCAAATTTTTGAAAATTA
>JBOFQK010000182.1:0-5792 GCA_051660865.1 Culicoidibacterales bacterium
GCGTTACATGATAACCTTTATCCATCGCGAATCATTATCGGTGAAGAGTCGCAACGTGCGCGCGAATTTGCCGATCTTTTAGCTGAAGGTGCGATCAAAGAAAACATTGAAATGTTATTTATGGGTTCAACCGAAGCAGAAGCAGTTAAGTTATTCTCAAATACATATTTAGCTTTACGTGTTGCTTATTTTAATGAGCTAGATACATATGCTGAAGTGCGTGGCCTTGACACGAAATCAATTATTGAAGGGGTCGGACTCGATCCACGGATTGGAAGCCACTATAACAATCCATCATTTGGTTACGGTGGTTACTGCCTACCAAAAGATACAAAGCAGCTACGTGCAAACTATGCTGATGTACCAAATAATATCATTGAAGCAATTGTTGATGCCAATACAACGCGCAAAGATCACATTGCGGCAATGATTTTAAAACGCCAACCAAAAACGGTTGGGATTTATCGCTTAACGATGAAAACTGATTCAGATAACTTCCGGGCTTCATCAATCCAAGGCGTGATGAAACGCCTCAAAGCTGAAGGTGTTGAAGTTGTTATTTATGAACCAGTGTTAGAAGACGAAACATTCTTCAATTCACAAGTAATTAAAGATTTACAAGCATTCAAACAAATCAGTGATGTCATTATCGTCAACCGCTATGCAGAAGAGTTAGCAGATGTGGAAGCGAAAATTTATACACGTGATTTATTTAAGAGGGATTAATACTAATATGAAAAAAATAGCTATTTTAGTAGGTCATTTGGATATAGGTGGCGTTCAGAAAATAACCGTAGATTTGGCTAATAATTTATCTGGAAAATACGAGATAACTTTAGTTTCTGTTTATCGAGGCAACGTTGATTATGAAGTAGTAGCAAAACATGATTCATTAAATGTGAACTTAAATCCATATAATATTATATGTACTGCTGTTGGTAAATTTGTTACGAAGAATTTTGAATTTGCCAAAAAAAAAGAATTACAGGTAATTAAAGAGTACTTTAACTCTCATAAGTATGACGCAATAATTGCATCTGATGGATATATGACAATGTTTTTAGCAAATATAGATATTAGTTACAGCGTAAAAAAAATAGGATGGATGCACAATGAATACAAAGTATATCTAAATAGTTATTACGCTAGTTTTAAAAAAAATTTCATAAAATCATTGAGTGATATGAACCAAGTGGTTGTCCTAACAAAAGAGGATAAAATTATTTATCAAAAACATAATTCCAAGACAACAACAATTTACAATCCGTTGACGTTATCAACTTCGAAAGTATCGAATTTAGCTGCAAAAGAGATTGTATTTGTTGGACGAATTTCTCGAGAGCAAAAGGGATTAGATTTATTGTTAGATATTCTAGCAAGAACCGAATTAAATGAATGGAAACTTCGAATTGTTGGTGATGGAAAAGATTTTGGATGGTTAAAAAAGGAGGTAGAAAAAAAGGATTTAAAAGATAAAGTAATTCTTAACGGTGTTGTTAAAGAGAATATCGATGAAGTTTATGCAGCGGCTAGTATATTTGTATCTACATCACGTTGGGAAGGGTTTGGCCTTGTTATAACGGAAGCAATGAGCTGCGGATTGCCGGTAATTACTTTTGAAAATACTGGTCCAAAAGAAATTTTAGGTAATGGAAAATATGGAATTATTATACCAAAATATGATATTGAGATGTTTGCAAAAGAATTATCTAATTTAATAAAAAATAAGAAAGAGTTATGTAAATATCAAAATTTGAGTTTACAACGTAGTCGAGATTTTCAAAAAAGTAAAATAATTCAAGAATGGGAACGAATAATTAATGAAGAATAATTTGGTAAGTAAATTTTTACAATTCGCAATAGGTCCATTAGGTGGAGCGGCAATTAGTTTTATAACAATTCCAGTGACAACTTGGCTAGTATCACCTGAACAATTTGGATTAACAACAATGTTTACATTGTTTCAAACTTTACTTACTTCATTCGTTTATTTGGGAATAGATCAAGCTTACGTAAGAGAATATAACGAGTATAAAGGTGAAAAACAAGTATTACTTTTTAATGCAGCACTTGTCCCTCTAGGAATAGCTATAACTATTATGGTCAGCTTGATTTTATTTATGCAAACTATTTCACAGTATTTATTTGCTGAATTAAACTACCTAGTAATGATTGCTTTAGTTATTTGGATTCCTTTCGTTGTTATTGAACGATTCTTATTGTTAAATATCCGAATGCAAGAAAAAGGAATGCAATATTCTTTTTTTAGTATTCTTGTTAAGTTATTGATTATGATTATGACGATAACACTATTACTCTCTTTTGAAAGAACATACACTGCTATTATCTTAGGAACAATCTTAGGACAAATATTAGCAAATAT
The DNA here is from genome assembly GCA_051660865.1 of Culicoidibacterales bacterium. Classification (GTDB taxonomy): domain Bacteria; phylum Bacillota_I; class Bacilli_A; order Culicoidibacterales; family ZOR0006; genus ZOR0006. The sequence goes on from JBOFQK010000182.1 coordinate 2,384, forward strand.
TATTTTAATTATTGCATCTTGGAAAACAATTCAGAAAGTAAAATACACTCTAGATAGAAAACTTTTACGCAGAATGATTAGATTTGGGTTGCCAATATTACCAGCAATGGTAATTACTTGGTTGTTAAATTCAACAGATCGTTTAGTTTTAGATTATTTTAGTACAGTAGAAAATATTGGTATTTATTTTGCAGCTATGAATTTAGCAGCAGCACTATCAATGGTTCAAGGTATTTTCGCAACATTTTGGGTTCCGATTGCATATCGATGGAATGAAGAAAAAGTACCAGTTAATCAATTTACACAAGTAAGCTATTTAGTAACAGTTTTAATGGGTGTATTATTTATTGGTTTATTATTTGTAAAAGAATTGGCTGTGATGATTTTATCACCTGACTATAGCCAAGCACAGTATATTTTGCCATTTTTATTATTTATGCCAATAATGTATACGATGAGTGAAACGACAGTTCTAGGAATTGCACTTGCTCGTAAGACACACTGGAATATATGGATATCGTTTTTTGCAGCAATTGCGAATATTGTGATCAATTTACTTTTAGTGCCCTATTTAGGAGCGATAGGTGCAGCGATAGGTACAGGTACTGCATATATTGTATTCTTTTGGTTGCGAACATTGATTTCAAGAAGATATTGGTATAAATTTAATTTGACTTTTTACATGGTGAATACTATCTTTTTACTGATCATTGCCAGTTTGAATGTCATTATTCAAACAAAAGAAATTTATTTTATAAATTTTTCTAGCTTGTTTTTATTTTTAGCTATGAATTTTATTTTCTTAGCTAAAATTTTTCCGCTAGATTCATATTTTAAAAAAATTGTGTCCGCACAAAAAATTAAGGAGAAATAGTGGAGTTTTTTTTAGGAATAGTATATATCATAGTATACTTATTATTTATGTATATGATAGGAAAGAGCTTTAATTTAGGAAAAACAAGCTATAGCTTTAGTATTGTAGTTGGTTTTATTGTGTATACAGCATTACAGGCAATAGTTGGAATTGGAGCTCAAGTTTTCAATACTACTTTTTCACAGTACGCACAATGGATGATATTATTAATAATGGTATTATTGATTTGGAGTAGTTACCGAAATTTTGGTAAACTTAAATGTGTGATTCAAGAACGAAAACTATTGTATGTCATTAAAGAACACATTAAACAATATTGGTTTCTATATGCGGTAGTAAGTATTTTGACTTTTTTTTCAGTTACAAATATTACATATCAATGGACTGCAAATCATTTAGATGATGGTTATTATTTAAATTTTATTGCGAATGTGCCTTTCTATGAAGGAATTTCACAAGTAAATCATGCAACAGGTTTAGAAACTGAGATTTCATTTATTAGATTGATTAATACTTTTGAATTAGATGCTGCTTTTTGGAGTCAAATATTTCATATTCCAGCTACAATTTTCGTGAAATATTTTTTGACATTTGTTAATTATTTCTTGATTGCCAGTACGGTAGTAGCATTAGCACAAAATTTCAAAGCATTTAAACAAGATAGCAAAAAATATGCACAGTACGTACTAGTACCATTATTGCTATTTATGTATCCAGGTGATTATTTGAATGCGAGTCAAACTATCTATATCCAAGATGCATGGCAATTTAATACAGCAATTTGGTACGGTTCATCCATTGTAAGACATATGGGATTTATGATTTTTGGTATAGTTTTACTCAAACAAGATTTGACTTGGAAAAATAAAATATCATTATTTCTATTAACTAGCATTATGCTTGTTTCACGGGCGACACAAGCTGTTCCGGTTATTTATATAGTGACGATGGTATTCCTGATTCAAGGTTTATATCGAGTAAAGATAAAAAAACTCTGGAAGTTCATTAGTGGAATACTAATAACTGTCTTTTTAATTGGAATTAATTTATTTGTCCAAGCGGAACTAGGATATATAAATGATCAATTTCAGAATATATGGACGATGATTACAGTGGCTAGTTTTGTAATAGTCCTTAGTTTTGCTTGTAATTTTAAAGGTGAATTTTTGAAGATTTGGAATCAAGCATTGATTATAGTAGCGTTACTATTATTTGTTCCATATGTAAATACATGGTTTATAGTTTTATCAACATATGACTTTGTCATTGGAAGAACTGTCACGTTATTTGTCTACACTGTAATAATGACTGCATTTATCAATATTATCATACTGATATTAAATGTTCCAAAATTTAAAAAATATATAGGACTAGTATTTACAATTATTTCAGGAGCTATCGTTTTAAATTTAGTAATTAATGTTGAGAAAATTACAGATTATACGGTAAATAGTAGTGTAGGAAGAGTAACTTATAGTATTTCAAGGACTATCCAAAATAGTTCAGGAATTCCAAATATAACTCGATTATTAGGTGAAGAATTAGAGCAACTATTTGGTAATAAAAAAGCGATTGTAGTTACACCGACTAATATAATGTACAGAGATAAACCACATTCATTGGCAATTTCTTTGAGAAATTATTCACCAAATTCAATTGTATTGAGTGCAATTCCTAGGTATGGTGATATGCTAGATACAAGCATATATCGTTCATATACACAAAATACACAAAATATTTTTGAAGTCTTCGATAGCACTGGTGGTCAAAATAGCGATGAACTAAAAAAAGTATTAGAAGACTATCCAATTGACTATGTAGTAGTTACAAATCAAGCAGCTGTAGATTCAGCTACATTAAATCTAGATATGGAATTAGCTTCACAAGTCTATGATGAAAATGTTAATATAACAATGTATATTTTGAAAGTCAAAAAATAGAAAAGAGGAATAAAGCAATGAAAGGTATCGTATTAGCAGGAGGATCAGGAACACGCCTGTATCCATTAACAATGGTCACAAGTAAACAATTATTACCAATTTATGACAAACCAATGATTTACTACCCACTATCAACATTAATGTTAGCCGGGATCCGTGAGATTTTAATCATCTCAACACCAGAAGATTTACCACGTTTTGAGAAATTACTCGGAGATGGATCACAATTTGGAATTACCTTAGAGTATAAAGTCCAACCAAGTCCTGACGGCTTAGCACAAGCGTTCATCTTAGGTGAAGAGTTCATCGGTGATGACTCAGTCGCAATGGTTTTAGGAGATAATATTTATTATGGAAATGGAATGCGTAAAATGCTCCAACGTGCTGCAAACAAAGAGCAAGGCGCAACAGTATTTGGCTATCACGTGACGGACCCAGAGCGTTTTGGAATTGTCGAATTTGATAATGATGGAAAAGTGTTAAGTGTTGAAGAAAAGCCAGAGCAACCAAAATCAAACTATGCGATTACGGGATTATACTTCTACGATAATCGTGTTGTCGAAATTGCGAAAAACGTTGAAATGTCAGAACGTGG
>JBOFQK010000183.1:0-1430 GCA_051660865.1 Culicoidibacterales bacterium
CTTAAAAAATTAGACATCACAGAAGACGAAGTGAAATCATACCAAGATGACGTGCAAAAATTAACAGATACATATGTTAAAAAAGCAGACGAAATCGCAAAAGCAAAAGAAGCAGACGTAATGACAGTCTAAGCGCTGAGCCCGATGCCAGGAACTGGCAACGGACTGGTATGTCAAAAAAGGAAGGAGCTACAGGTGGCTGAGACACCGCCAGTAGCTCCTTTCATTTTGACGAAGTCCGTAGGGCGAAGCGTGTTATAAAAACTAAGTGTTTGACACCGGTGCTCAATACTGAGTAATCAAGTGAGCAACAGCTTCCGGTGGCTAAGTGGTAGCTTTGGTGATTTTCAAGCGAATGTAAGAAAAAATCAACAAAGCGGGCTTAGCGAGGAAGTTGTAGGTGGAGACACGTTACAGTCTAAGTGTTTGAGTGCGTTGCTTTCACAAAGTAAAAAAGGAAAGCATCAGGACGGGATGGCAAATAAGTAAAAACTAAGAGGGTTTCTCATAAACCCATGAGAGTTTACGATTTGCCTAAGTCCTGAAGCACGAAACACGTTAAGTCTAAGCGCTGACGGTGGTGCTACTTCAAAGAAAACAAGGTAGCATCGGTGTGAATGAAAAATAAGAAAGGATTGACAGGTAGCTGAGATGCCGCCCGTCAATCCTTTTGTTTTTTTGAACACCGAAACCGGAAGCGTGTTATAAAAAACAAAATAGTAGCGATAATTTAAAAGCACATGTCCAAAGGGCGTGTGTTTTTTTGAATTTTTTAAACATCTAAAGTAAGCTTTCTGCTACAATAAAGAGAGAATAATAAAAGGGGAAATCAAATGACAAATTTAGATTTTATTTACAATCGCAAAAGTGTGCGGCAATTTCAAGATCAACCGGTACCAAAAGCTGACATTTTAGCGATGCTTCAAGCAGCAACGTATGCACCATCACCAAAGCACCAACAGAATTGGCATTTTGTTGTTTTGCAGGATCAGGAAAAGATTCAAGAACTCGCGAAAATTGTCTATGATAGCCATGAAGCGATTGGCAAGTTAGCCAAAACTGAAAAAGATTTCAAGCGTCATATGAGCGTGATTAACTACTATACGTGTTTCAAAGCGGCACCAGTTGTCGTGCTCGTATACGGCTGCGAATATAAAATGATTGAATATAAAATTATGCAAGATAATGATGCACCACAAGCGATTTTGGAAATGCTGAAGTCGCCACAAGCGGGTGCGCAAGGCATTGGGGCTGCGGTTGAGAACTTCTTATTGGCAGCAACAGCAATGGGGTATGGCACTTGCTATATGACAGGACCAACCCATGCGAAACCAGCAATCGAAAGCTTCATTGATTTTAGCAAACCAGGCTACGAACTGATGGCGATGATTTCACTTGGAGTTGCGGCTGAAAAGACACCACCACAACCA
>JBOFQK010000184.1:0-4600 GCA_051660865.1 Culicoidibacterales bacterium
CAATTGCAAGTCCAACAGGCGCAATGGTGGTTACTGCTTGTCATTCCGGTAATTGTGCTGACGAATTGGATTTGGATTGAGACGGATTATTATTTAGCAGAAACGGCATTAGTCATTCGCAGCGGACCATTTCGCGAAACGATTGCCTATGATCAAATTGCGAGTGTTAAGCCAACGACGAATTTGCTGTCATCGATGGCATTGTCACGGCAACGGTTGGAAATTCGCCAAAAAAATAAAAATTATTGGTTAGGAACGACACTCATCTCACCAGTCGATCGCGAAGCGTTTGCGGCGAAATTATTGCAAAAAATCGAGGATGCAACAGCAAATGTCAGTGAAAACGACAATTTTCCAACCTGAACATATAGAAATGCGTCAAACTGTGGTATAATAAACTATACTCGCTTTTTGGCGAGGGTGAAGATGTATGAAGTAAATCGCGAATAGGAGCACACCAACCAATGACCAATGATCAAAAAAAAGTGTTATTAGCCGAGGCGTTAGTCTTAGAAACGCCAGCAGAATGGTATAAAATGTTAAAAGCGATTCGAGCGTTTAAAACTGACTATTTGCATTATATGACAACTGATCCAATTGCAGCTGACAAAGAACTTGCACGCGCGCAAAGTGCAGATTATGACTTATGTGCAGCCTTATTAATGATGTTACTCCGTGAAGAGCAATATACTGCTGGTTCATTCCAAGACCGCATCAATTCAGGTGAGGTCGCAGCGATTGTTACCCGCATGATTAGCTTTTTAGATTAAGATAGCGAAAAAAAATGAGTCCCTCCAGTCGGAGAGGCTCATTTTTTTGTTATTCACCCCCTTTTAGAAAGTAACTAAAAAAATTAAAAATTATGTTACCGTTATCATAACTTTAGCTGTCAGTTTTCACAATTTTCACTCAAAAAATCGACAAAAAAGACTTGAAAACGGTTACTTTAGTGCGGTAAGATGAATATGATATTTTATAATTATTAAAAGGGGAATAAAAAATGGCTTTCAAAAAAACCACAATCAGTATTTTAAGCGCCGCACTCATTTGGGGACAGTGTGGCTTTATCCATCCTTTGAACATTCAAGCTAGTGAAGTTGAACCAAAAGTTAGCAGTGATGTTGACATCGCAGTTGAACCGCAGGCTCCTGAAACGCAAGTACCAACCGGTGAGGAATTAGTTGAAACACCAACTGTTCCAGCGCCAGAAGTTCAAGCACCAGAAGTTGAAACACCAACAGTTCCGGAAGCGAGTGAACAAGCCGTGACGGACAAAGCCGCAACGACAGTGGCAACAGCCAATAAACATGGGGTCCAGACGTTACGGATTTATTACCACCGTGATGACAATGATTATACGGGTTGGGATCTGTGGATTTGGCCCGATGGTAAAGGCGGAGCTGCGTTTGAGTTTACGGGCATTGATCCTGAAAAAGGCGCGTATGTCGACCTTGATGTCAGTGATCCTAACTGGGATGTCAGCAAAATCGGCTTTATCGTTAAACAAAACGGGTGGGATAACCGCGAAGATTTCGGTGATCGCTTCATTAAATTAGGGGTTGATAGTCATTTGACTGACAATGCTGAGTACCAACAAGACATTTTCATTCAAACTGGGGATGCGAAAGTTTATCATGATTTTGCACAAATTAGCAATGAAAAAGTCCAAGCGGAAACGGTACGGGTCCACTATTATCGCTTTGATCAAAAGTATGATGGGTGGAATTTATGGTTCTGGGGAGCTGGTCTTGATGCGAGTGAACCAGGAATTTACTTTGATGGTGAAGATGAATACGGCAAATATGTTGATATCGATGTGTCAATGATGAGCGAGGCATCAGCGAATTTAATTGTCCGCAAAAATGCGTGGGAAGAAAAAGATACTGAAGGTGATCGTAGCTTTGATTTACTGACAACGAATCCGGATAAGGTCAAAGATATTTACTTGATTCAAGGGGATGCGACAATTTACGAACATATCAACGATGTTGATCAAAGTATGAGTGCGGATTACGCGTCATTTAGTGCGCTTGATAAAATTGAAGTCAAAGTGCCGGTCAATTTAGGAACTGACGTGACGACGAAAGTGTTCAAAGATGGGGTTGAAGTGGCAACGACAGCGGTCAAATATATTGATGCGGTTGGTTTTGAAATTACGTTAGCCCAAGCAGTTGAAGATTTAGGGGCCCACTACACTATTGAGATGACAAGTGGTGACTTGGAAATTAACGGTGATGTGCGTTACTTTAAATTATTTGATACGCTTGAATTTAACAATAAATTCGTACCTAAAAACACGCGTGGCGAAGATATTTACAGCGACTATGGGGTAAATGTTGGCAGCGAGAGTATTTCTTTCCGCGTATGGACACCGACTGCGACGAGCGTCAATGTCAAAGTGTATTCAGCAGGTCAAGGTGATAACTATGTTGGGACCTTTGCGCTTGCCAAAGCACCATTTGGGACTTGGGTTGGGAAAATTCCAACCGAATATGCTGGGATGTATTATACGTATGAAGTCACTTCAAGTGGTGAAACGAGTGAGACGATGGATCCTTATGCAATTTCAGCCGGTGTCAATGGGAACCGTGGGTTAATTGCCAATTTGGAAGATATTAGTCTGGAAGGTTTTGAAACCGATAGCTTTGTCGCCCTTGAAGATCAAGTCGATGCAATCATTTACGAAGCGCATATTCGCGATTTAACGATCAGTCCAACGACAAATACAAGTGCGGAAAATCGGGGGAAATATGCGGGGGTAACTGAAAGTGGGACAACCAATGAGGCAGGCTTAACGACCGGCTTTGACCATATTCAAGAAATGGGTGTCAGTCATGTCCACTTCTTACCAATGTTTGACCACCAATCAATTGATGAGAGCAACCTCGATGAAGCCCAATTTAACTGGGGGTATGATCCGAAAAACTACAACCTGCCCGAAGGTTCGTATGCTTCCAATCCGGCTGATGGAACAGTTCGCGTGCAAGAAATGCAACAAATGATTCAAACGTTCCATGACAATGATTTAGGTGTTGTCCTCGATGTCGTCTACAACCATACCGGAGCCACATCCGATTCGCATTTAAATAAACTCGTTCCCGATTATTATTATCGCCAAAATCCACTCGGTGGGTTCTCAAATGGTTCTGGTTGTGGGAATGAAATTGCCAGTGAGCGCGCGATGGTGCGAGAAATGATGGTTGATTCTGTTGCGTTATGGGCGCAAGCGTATCACATTGATGGCTTCCGCTTTGATTTAATGGGACTGCATGACATTGAAACGATGAATGAAATTGCCCAAACTGTCCGGGCGATTAATCCTGATGCTTTACTCTATGGTGAAGGTTGGGATGCTGGTGGTTCAGCATTAAATAGTGATGAAGCGGCTTTGAAAAAGAATGCTCAACAACTTGATGGCATTGCCGTCTTCAATGATGACATGCGTGATGGAATTAAAGGACATGTCTTTAATGATACTGAACCAGGTTTTGTCAATGGGCTGTCAGGACTTGTTGAAAGTGTAAAATTCGGAATTGTGGGGGCGACACAACACGACCAAGTTGATTATGAAGCCGTTAATTATTCGGATGCACCGTATGCTTCCAACCCCGGACAATCAGTCAATTATGTCAGTGCGCACGATAACTTTACCCTCTACGATAAATTTAAAGAAACAAATCCACAGGCAAGTGAAGCTGAATTAAAAACGATGCAAAAAATGGCGAATGCGATTGTGTTAACTTCACAAGGGGTGCCATTCTTACACGCGGGGGTGGAAATGATGCGGACGAAAGATGGCAATCATAATAGTTACAATGCCCCAGATAGTGTCAATCAAATCGATTGGGATTTAAAAACGCAAAATCTTGATGTCGTGGAATATTATCAAGGCATGATTGCGATGCGGAATGCCCATCCAGCCTTCCGTTTGCAAACCGAAGCTTCAGTGCAAGCAGCACTCGAATTTTTGGAGCCAGTTGCGAGTCCGTTTGACTTGAACAATGAACCAGGTGCAATTGCCTATACGCTTGATGGAACAATTGCGGAAGACACGTGGGACAATATTTTCGTGGCGTTCAATCCAAGCAGTCAACCAGTGACGTATGAAATCCCAGCTCATGATTGGCAAGTTGTTGCTGATGGTGAAACGGTCAATCTTGATGGGATCACGACACTATCATTACGCACAACTGCTAATGGTACGCAACAAGTCGTTGTGCCCGCGATGTCTACATTGATTATGCAAGCAACAGCGACACAGCCGGAGTTAGACTTCGGTCCCGAAGGGGATGTGACACCAGAAGTCACGCCAGAAATTGATGCTGGTGCCAGTGAAGGCTTCGGTCCAGATGGGGATGTCACACCGACAGTGACACCAACGATTCCAACAACTGGAACTCCGGAGTCAAATTCAACAACAACGTTACCGGAAACAGGGGAGCAGTTGCAAGCGAGTTTACTCGTCTTTGGAGCGATGCTGCTTGTTGCCGGGAGTATACTGGCTTATCGCAAAAAACAAACACATAACTAAGCCAAAGCGAGCGTTTAACGCGGAAAAGTGGGTCCTGAGATGGAATCGGGACCCACTTTTTTTGCTTTT
>JBOFQK010000185.1:0-1037 GCA_051660865.1 Culicoidibacterales bacterium
TCTTTTGCTGATAAGACTGGCGTCACATCTAATGGCCATTCAATTCCGACACTTGGATCATTCCAAATAATTCCACGATCATGTTCAGGACTGTATAATTCATCAACTTTGTATTGAACTTCTACGTCTGGTGTTAACGTCATGAATCCATGCGCAAATCCTTTTGGCACTAATAATTGTTTTTTATTTTCTTCGCTTAATTCAATTCCGAACCATTGTCCATATGTTTCACTTTCAGGACGGATATCAACAGCGACATCATAAATGCGCCCACGTGTACACCGAATTAATTTCGTTTGTGCCTTTGGTGCTAATTGATAATGTAGTCCACGTAATGTTCCTACCTGTGCTGAAAATGATTGATTATCTTGGATAAATTCAATTTTCATCCCTGTTGCCGCTTCAAAACCTGCTTGATTATACGACTCCATGAACCATCCACGGTGATCACCAAAGACATTCGGTTCAATCACAAATACTCCTGGTAAGTTGGTTTTAGTTGCTTTCATAATAATTCCTCCTAAATTTATATTTCTAACATTAAAACAGGCCTCGTGTTGAGACCTATTTTAAACAGCTATTATACTAGACTATTAATGTATGTCATCACATCATCACGCAATTCTTCACGTTCTAATGCGAAGTCGATTGTTGCTTTGATGAAGCCAAATTTATCACCGAGATCATAGCGTTGGCCTTCAAAGTCATACGCATAGACGGCTTGGCGTTCTGTTAAACGTTTGATCGCATCGGTTAACTGGATTTCGTTTCCAGCTCCAGCAGTTTGGGTTGCTAATAATTCGAAGATTTGTGGCGTTAAAACATAACGTCCTAAAACAGCTAATTGACTTGGTGCTTCAGTCTGTTTTGGTTTTTCAACCATATCACTTAACTTCGCAAGGCGGCCTTCAACTGGTACAGTTTTGCTTGGTGCAACGATTCCGTATTTATCAACATCACTGATTGCAACTGTTTGAACACCTAGCACTGATGCTTGTTTCTCATTGTACGCATTAATCAGTTGTTTTAAAGCCGGT
>JBOFQK010000186.1:0-1539 GCA_051660865.1 Culicoidibacterales bacterium
CTACTGTGATGATTCATGATCGGTTGATAATACAAACAATACCGTTTAAGCCGCAAATTTTTGCTGACTTCAAAGCGCACGAGTATGCGTTTAATGTCGCGCTTAGCATAAAATACAATCACACTAATTAAAGCTCCACCTAAGAGTAAAATACTCGCAAACAAAAATTCTTGTTTCCGTTGACTTTCATTAAAGAAGCTAGTGTACAACTGCTGAAAGGGATTATACAATCGCCCTTGGACAACTTTAATATATTGATCGATTTCATTGATCAAGTCGTTATTCTTTGGCGTTGCCACAATATAAACCGGGCCACTTGAAAACGTATAAATTGATCGATAGTCAGTAAAGTCCGCATTTTGGGTATTAACGAGGACTGCATCTAACTCCTGATTGTAAAACTGCGTTTTTAACTCTTCGTACGACTGGAATTGTTGTAACTCGACATTTACTTCAAGCATCTTAATTTGATCGGCGAAAACTTTATTATGAATTTCTTCACTTAAGTAACCGACTGTTTTGCCACTTAAACCTTCGAGATCTTCATAAACCGCTTGTTCTTGTATATAGATCGAATGATTTTCAAACTGTAAATAGTTTTGACTATACACAAATTTTTCGGCGCGAGCTTTTGTATAAATCGCCCCAAAGGCTAAATCAAACTCGCCATTTTCTAATTGCTTCAAAATATTCGGCGGATCAACTTCGACGTATTCATATTTAAAATCTAACTTTTCCGCAAGAATCGATAAAAACTCATGGTAGTAGCCTTGCGGATTATTATCTTCGTCTCGGTAATAATACGGCATATATTCGTAAAAGCCAACTTTCACGACGCGCTTCTGGATCGGGATTGCCATTGTTTGCACCGGAACCAACATGAAGAGCACCATGCAACAAAAACTAATTATCATCATTATTTTATAAACTTGTTGCCTCATGTCCATTCCTTTATCTTCCCTATCTTTTAGTTTTATATTGATTGAAATTAGATTATATCATATTGGTTGTTTGTATCTCATGTAGAAAAATATTAAATCAATTAAGATTTATTAAACAAGATTGCGGCGTAATTCTGCACACGCTGCCATTCTAAACCGAATTGGACTATCAATATATTGCTATTGCTTATTGGCAACACATTTTAGCGCTTCACTCTTGACTATGATACGAGTTTTTCACACGACTTATCGCACTAGCACCATCTTTGTTGCAAACTAAAACGAAACTATTATTTCAGCTTTCACAAAACTCATCGCAGCGTTCCCATTAACTTTTGGCTGCCTGAAACGATTTTAGTTTGCTTTACATCTTCAGCGCCGGAAATAGCGATGAATCGTGATTAGTTTGCCGAAAGCACTACCAATCACACTCGCAAAAAAACCGCCTTCAATTTCGTCCCGGTCACGGACTTAATTTTTGGCGGGATTGATTATTAGCGACGTTTTTGTTTACTGTGAGATTGATACGTATTCGCTTTGAGTTCACCAAAACAATAGCCAGCATACGTGACGAGTTGTTGGGCATTGTTAATCCGAT
>JBOFQK010000187.1:0-1348 GCA_051660865.1 Culicoidibacterales bacterium
GATACGCAAAGTATGCTTGAAAGCGAATATGCCCAGTGGGGTGAAATTGTTGATAAAGCCTTCAGTATGTATCCAGAGACAAAATTTGTGACACATGCTGGCGATATGGTCGATAATGGCAAAAATGAATTGCAATGGCAGTGGTTCTTAAATAAACCACAAGCTGATTTAATGAATACATCGTTAATTACCGCGAGTGGAAATCATGAAGATAGCAATCAAGCCCACACGAATCACTTTAATATTCAAGAGTTACCAGCGCAAGACTTAGAAACGGGAGCATATTATAAAGTTGATTATGGCAATGTTTTAGTTATGGTCGTGAATACGAATAATCTTGATGAAAATCAGGGGTTATCGGCTGAGCAAATTGATTGGTTAACAACAACGGCGCAAGAATCAGATGCGAAATGGAAAATTGTGCAAACGCATAAAGCCCCATACTCAAATGGTTCACATTATAAAGATGAAGATGTTGTGGCAATTCGTAAACAATTTGATCAATTAGTAACAGCATTGGATATTGACTTTGTTTTACAAGGCCATGACCACACATATGCACGTTCACATTACCTCGTTAACGGTGAAGCTGAAACAGACGTTGTCATTGAAGAACAAGCAATTGCTGGTGTTACATATGAGACCGCAATTAATCCAGAAGGAACAGTCTATGCCTTAACGGGAACAACTGGGCCAAAATTCTATACACCACAAGCGACAGGTTTACCACTTGCCTTTTCACCCGATATTCAAGATCCAGTCTTCGCCTCAATTAGCGTTGATGGTGATCATTTAACATATCGAGCATATACAATGGATTTAAACACGCAAGCAACGACATTAATCGATAGTTTTGCGATTGAAAAAACAACGACAACTGCGGACACAGTCGCGCCAACCATTACGGGCGTTGAAGATGGCGGAATGTATTATCTTGACCGAACTGTCCAAGTGAGTGACAACAGCGGTAACGTTGATGTGACGATTAATGGCGTGGCAGTAAACGGAAAGTATGAAATTCCAGCGACCTATGAAGCGAAAACTTATGAAGTGATTGCGACTGATGCCGCTGGCAACCAAACTGTAACCAATTTCACAATGAACGCTTTACCGACAGTTGATCAAATTAGCTTTGGTAGCGAAAGTTTAGCGGTGATTGAGGCGGTTACGACTGAGTTTGAAATGATGAAACATACATTGTATGCTGAGCGCGTAACGTTCTTCACGAATTTAATTGCAAATTTAACAACTGCGTATGAAGCAAGTGAAGTTGTTGTCAAAGATTTCATCGGTCAAGTTGAACAATTACCGGCCATTGAAGCGATTACCGCTGAACATGTCCCAACGA
>JBOFQK010000188.1:0-2766 GCA_051660865.1 Culicoidibacterales bacterium
AGTTCGTATAATCCTTGTTTCTGAATTGCTTTCGCTAAGTGTTTATTTTTCATCATTCCTTGAATATTTAACGTCTCCATAACTACTTGAGATGGCTTGGTTTTCACCATCTGATTCGTTGTTTGATGAAGATGATTCATGCGGATGTTTTTTAACGAATTGAGTGTTCGAACACTGAAGTGCGAAACACGTTAGCGGTGCAGCAATTTGATTTGTTGTTCAAGTTTGAGGATATTATTCGTCTTTACAAATTGGCTTCCTTTCTTGTTATTTCCGTATTTCTGAGAAACTTGTTTTTGTAATCTGCGTAGCCGTTTCTCAAGCTTGCGCACTGTTTGACTTTTATAAGTTAAAGGCTAGCTGTTTCCAACCTCCAAATAATCAACACGCTCTAAACGTGGGTTTGGTCGATAAATTCGGCCTGCTTTCGCTTGGTCTTTACCATTTAACTTCACATTATCACCAGTGAAGCCAATGTTGACTTTCAATAAACTTGAACCAATTCCGTACGTATCAACTGGCGTGCCAATTTCTTCAAAGCGACGAATTTTCGAAGCAGTTAACCCACCGCTGGCAATAATTTTGACATGACTATGCCCAGCCTCATCAAGTGCCTGACGTAATGCGAAAATTAATTCGGGATTGACCCCACGCGGATCAAATGTTCCAAGCACTTCTGGATGACGCATGAAGTATTGATCAATCATTGTTGCTGAAGTATCAATCCGCACACCATACAGTTTTTCACCGAATTCATTCGCAACTTTTAATGTGTCACCAATTACATCATTATTATAATCGACAAGTGCAACTAAATGATCGTCCGGGAATGTCGCCTGATACGCTTTCGCAGCCGCTACAATATCACCATTGAAAATTTGGATTAAAGCATGAGGCATTGTCCCCATTCCTTCTTTGCCCCACCATTCATTCATCGCGTGCGTTGCTTGAGCTGTCATCCCACCAATATAGGCCGCATAACCATCACCTGATTGTTGTTGATAGTGATCATCACGGTCACCCATGAAAATCACACCTTTATCACCAGCTGATTTCACCACTTCGTACACATGCGTGGCAACTGATGTCCGTCGTGCTAAAATCCCATCAATCAAACCTTCTAAATAACCAAATGCTTGGTATGGTCCCGTAATTGTCATCACCGTCTCAAATGGAGCGATTTGATCACCATCGTGAAGAGCATGAATTTCTAACTGTTCAGGATTTTTTGCAAACGTATGGATTAACGCAATTGCTTCATCAATCCCACACAAAATTGCTTTCCGACGTTGGAAAAATTGCATTGTCACAACATTATCTGCTTGGAATTGCTCGACGATTTTTTGCGTTTTTAAAAAATACACTGCTGAAAACCAGCCTTCACCGACACGTTCGTCAAATTTAAACGTTTTATTTGTTAAACGCTTAATTTCACCACTGATTTTCAAATCGATTTCTTTCATAAATAGATACACCTCGTTTATGTTTCGCTGCTTATGCGCGTTTCAATAATCATACTAAATTTTGAAAATTATTCAAGTTCATCCGCAAAGCTCGTCCCAATTTCTGGACTTTGAACATCAAAAATTTGCGCAATTGTTGCCCCAAGATCGGCAAACGATTGACGTACTGGTAATGCTTTTGGTGCTGTAAAAGCTTTACTATAAACAACTAATGGCACATATTCACGTGTATGATCACTTCCTGGTGCTGTTGGGTCATTTCCGTGATCAGCAGTAATAAATAAGATATCATCAGCCGTTAAGTTTTCCAGTAATTCTGGTAATTGCGCATCGAATGTTTCTAACGCATCACCATAACCAACCGCATTGCGACGGTGTCCATAAACTGCATCAAAGTCAACTAAATTTAAATATGCTAAGCCGTTAAAGTCAGATTTGGCAACTTCAACAATTTTCGCCATCCCATCATCGTTTGATTTCGTTTTAATTGCGTGTGTGACACCTTCACCATCGTAAATATCAGCAATTTTCCCTAATGAAATCACGTCATAGCCACTTTCTTCTAAGAAGTTCATCACGGTTTTATCAAATGGTTTCAACGCATAATCATGACGATTCGGTGTGCGTTGGAAATGACCTTTTCCTGTTCCCACAAATGGACGTGCGATAATGCGGCCAACTTTCCATTCTTCTTTCATCGTAATTTCACGGGCAATTTTACAAATTCGCCATAATTCATCAATTGGAACAATGTCTTCATGAGCAGCAATTTGTAATACTGAATCTGCTGAAGTATAGACGATTAATTTTTTTGTCGCCATATGTTCTTCACCAAGATCATCTAAAATTTCCGTTCCACTTGCTGAGTAGTTCCCGATAAATTCATAGCCAGTTTGCGCACTTAACTCATCAAGTAATTCTTTAGGGAATCCTGTATCCGTAAATACTTGGAATGGTTCGGTAATGTGTAAGCCCATAAATTCCCAATGTCCTGTCATCGTATCTTTTCCAACTGATAACTCATCCATTTTCGTGTAATAAGCATTCGTTTGCGTTTGTGGTGTGACACCTTCAACCGGCGCGATATTTCCTAAGCCCATTGCTTGCATCGTTGGCATTTGTAAACCACCTTTTGCTTGAGCGATATGGCCAATCGTATTTGCTCCCTCATCACCATATGTAGCTGCATCTGGTAAAGCACCAATTCCCGCTGAGTCTAAAATAATAATAAATGCACGTTTAAAGTTTTTCATAACTCTCACCTCGTAAAAAAATTGTATAGCTATTATATCATGTTTTTTAG
>JBOFQK010000189.1:0-3945 GCA_051660865.1 Culicoidibacterales bacterium
ACAGTGATAATCACATATTTTCAAACTAAAGGATAATAATTAGAGGTGTAATGATGATTCAAATTGAAAATCTTCGTAAAGTGTATGACAACAAGTATGAGGCCCTCAAAAGCATTAATTTAGAAATCAATGAAGGAGAACTCGTTTGTTTACTCGGACCAAGTGGTTGCGGAAAAACGACAATTCTAAATTTAATTGCCGGATTACTTGATCCAACAAGTGGTGATATTAAATTTGATGGTGAAACAATTATTGATAAGCATCCAAAAGATCGCCATATCGGTCTTGTTTTCCAAAACTATGCACTGTATCCACATATGACAGTGTTAGAAAATGTAATGTTCCCACTCGTTGTCGGAAAAAATAAGCAACCGAAAAAAGTTGCAATGGAAACAGCACTAAAATACATGAAAATAACAAGTATTGAAGAACTTGCGAACAAAAAACCAGGTGAAATGTCAGGTGGACAGCAACAACGTGTCGCAATCACGCGTGCACTTGTTCAAAACCCGAAAATTTTATTACTTGATGAGCCATTAAGTAACCTTGATGCGCGTTTACGTTTGAAAATTCGTGAAGAAATTCGTCGCTTAGTCAAAGAAATTGGGATTACAACTGTTTTCGTTACCCACGATCAAGAAGAAGCATTATCAATTAGTGATCGCATCGTTTTAATGAACGAAGGAATCGTCCAACAATTTGATGCACCACAAAACCTGTATTTAGAACCAGCTAACTTATTTGTTGCTAAATTCATGGGGAATCCAATTATCAACTTATTTGAAATGGATGCAGCGAATAACCAATTAATCGGAACTGATTTCAACATTGATTTTGCGAAATTAAATCAAGACCGCTTAAAAGCACCGCTAGACAAAGCTCGTTATGTTGTTGGAATTCGTCCAGAATACTTCGTGTTAGATCAAAATGCACCATTATTTACCACAACGATTGAGTCAAGCGAATTAATCGGAAAAGATTGCATTTTCAATTTCACTGCGAATGGTGTCAATGCCAAAGCCATTACAGAAATTAGTAATAATACGCAAGCAGGCAGCCAAGTGAGTTTCACGCTCGATTATGAGGGGATTTACCTGTTTGAAGAGAATGGAGTGCGTGTGTACTAATGAAAAAATTTATGCGTTACCGAGCGGAGGATTCACCGCAAGCGTGGCTATTTCTCTTGCCATCATTATTAATTATTGCCATTTTCAATATTTATCCGTTATACCAAACTTTCAAATTATCTTTATATAAGGGGAGTTTGAATAACTTAACATTCAACGGCTTCCAAAACTTCCAAGTTGTCTTGCAAGATCCGAAGTTCCATACAGCGTTATCAAATACAGCGACATATGCCTTTGTCGTTGTGCCGTTAGGGTTAATTATTGCGATGTTTATCGCCGTAACGATTTATGAGAAAATTCGCTACAAAGACTTCTTTGAAACGATTTTCTTCATCCCATACTTAACGAGTATTATCGCGGTTGGGGTTGTCTTCCGTTTCTTACTCAATGGTGATTACGGATTTGTGAATCATTTATTGAGCTACATTAACGTTGGGCCAATCAACTTCTTAGATAATCCAGCAATGAGTGTGACAACGTTAATCATTTTCGGAATTTGGTCAAGCTTAGCGTTTAACATTATTATCTTGCTATCAGGCTTACGTAATGTTGATCAAAATTACTATAAAGTTGCTGATATGTTCGGAGCGACAAAGATTGAACAATTTATCAAAATTACCTTGCCACAAATGTTGCCAATCATTACGTTCTTATCGATTGTTAACTTTATCAGTGCGTTTAAAGTGTATGCGCAAGTGTACGCCGTCTTTAATGGTAAAGCCGGAATTGCTGATAGTGCGACAACTGCGGTCTTCTATATTTTCAATAAATTCTATGTTGAAAACCGCTACGGACAGGGAATGGCAGCAGCCGTAATTTTATTCTTATTAATACTACTATTCACTTTAATTCAAAATTATGTCTTAAAGCGAATTTCTAAATAGGTGAGACGATGAAAAAAGCATACTCAATTTTAGCATACACATTTATCATTGTGATGGCGTTTGTGACGCTATTCCCATTTGTCTACATGATTTTAGCGAGTCTAATGACATTCCAAGAAGCAACGAGTATTCCGCCAACTTTAATTCCTGCCAAATTCCAGTGGGAGAACTTTACGACAGCGTTAGCGCAAGCACCATTTGGTCGTTATTTCTTCAATACCGTTTTTGTGGCCGGAGTTTCAACACTTGGAACGTTAATTACTTCAGTGTTGGCAGCCTTTGCGCTCGTTAAACTTGAATTTAAGTTTAAAAACATCATTTTAATCGGAATGATTGCCTTATTAATGGTGCCATATGAAGTTGTTGTCTTTACGAACTACCAAACAATTGCGAAATTCGGGTTACTTGATACGTATCAAGCCTTAATTTTACCGTCGTTAGCGAGTGTCTTCTACATCTTCTATTTAAAAGAATATTTAACGAGCATTCCGCTTTCGTACTATAAAGCCGCAAAAGTTGATGGTTGTGGTGATCTTGAATTCATCTGGAAAATTTTAATTCCAATGGGGAAACCAGCCCTCTTTACAATGGGGATCTTAAGCTTCATCAACGGCTGGAATGCCTTCCTTTGGCCAATCTTAGTGACAAATTCAAAAGAAATGCGGTTGTTAAGTAATGGATTAAGTTCGTTTGCGACTGAAAGTGGAACGAGTGTTCACTTGCAAATGGCCGCTTCAACCTTAACAATTGTCCCGATTTTGATCATTTACTTTATTTTCCGTAAACAAATTATTCGAGGGGTGGTAAAAAGTGGTGTTAAAGGATAAAAAAACGAAAATTACTTTTCACTCAGGCTTACGCACAATTGGTGGAACATTAATTGAAATCGCGTATGAAGATAGTCGTATCTTCTTTGACTTCGGAAGTGAATACAATCCAAGCTTACCAAAGCAACCCGAAACGTTACAACAATTGTTAGATGCAGAATTAGTGACGTTTGTGAATCACTTATATGATCCAGCAATTCCTTTAACAGGTTATCCAACTCAAGGCGATAATCCATTTAACCAAACGGCCGTTTTCGTGTCACATGTGCACTTGGATCATACGAAAATTATTAATTATTTAGACCCAGCAATTCCGTGTTATGCCCTTGAAGGGACGCGGTCATTATTGCAGACGTTGAATATTAATGATGATTTCTTATTCCCAATGCACACGCCAATTCCTGGTCAAACAACACGTGAGGTGATTGGCTTAGCTGATAACCAAAGTGTGGCGATTGGGAAAATTGAAGTGACAGCGATGCCAATTGATCATGATGCCTATGGTTCATGTGGATTAGTTATCCGCACACCAGACATGACAATCGCCTATACAGGTGATTTACGCATTCATGGTTACCGTCGCGAAGACACGTTTGCTTTCTGTGAAGCGAGCAAACACTGTGATATGTTAATCATTGAAGGGGTGAGCGTCTCATTCCAAGAAGTTGATAGTGAAGTCAGTGAAAAAGGTGAAACTGATGAGCTGACATTATTAGCGACAATCAATGAAATGATCGCGAACAATCCACAACGACAATTGACGTTTAATTACTATGTTGCCAATGTGGAGCGGATTATGCAAATCATTCAAACTTGTCCAAGAACGGTCGTTTTAGAAGCGTATGCAGCGTATGTTGTGAAACAAGCGACAGGATACGATGCTTATTACTACCAACTTGATGACAAAGACTATCAACTTGATCCAAGTAAACGGATTGCGTTTACGGATTTACAAGCTGATACAACACGCTTTTTCTGGCAATTGGAAACAACTGCTTTAGCATATATTGATAACATGCAAAAGGGAGGACTCTACATTCATTCGAACGCGCAACCGTTAGGAGAATTTGATCCAGCTTATGCACCGTTTATCCAAAATCTGACAGA
>JBOFQK010000190.1:0-1655 GCA_051660865.1 Culicoidibacterales bacterium
GTTTTATCAGCTGATACATCTAACTGCTCATTTACATACATGAAACTTTCGCCACCTAAGTAGAAGTAAGCAGTCGTTAAATCAAGATCACGTGCGCCCGTACTTAAATCATATGGGGCATTTTCAACATAGCCATTGATCACTAAACGACTATTTTTCTCTAAGTGGCTAAACTGTAAATAATCACCAGCTACATACTTCGTCCCATTTAATGCTGCCGCCATCTCATCGGCTGTTTGGTTGGCTTTGACGCTATATGTTGCTTTCAATTTACCTTGTTGATCAAAATGATCAACTTTTGCATACACTTTTGAATATTGATATGGATGGACCATTTGACCATTTGATTCGGCTTGCAATTGTTGAGTTGTTGCATCAAACTTCAACGTTAAGAAGACAACATTGTTGTAACCTTTGAATTCAACTACATTTGCTTTCACTAAGGCGTTAATTTCTGCTTGCAATTCACGATATGCTTTAGCAATTGTAATTGCCGTTGCTTTATCATCCGCAACAACTGCCTTAGCGTTATCTAATGCTAAAGTATAATTCGCAAAGCTTGTCGGTGTGTAATCCGCTTGAGCATAGTTACTTGCCGCAATTAACTCAGTTAAGGTTGCTTTATCAACATTTAACGTCGCGACAATAATATTTTTCATCCCATTATCGTAATCGATCAGTGCTAAATCATTGACTTGAATATTCCCAATTGTTTTGAACTGATTATTAACCGTAAAGAAGAAGTCTAACGTCTCTTCGCTTTCACTTGCCACCGGAATTGTCACCGTCCACAGACCCGCTTGAGTTTTTTCCATTGCGATTGGATTATACTCATTTTGGCTTGTGTGAATTTCTACTTGTGTATTTAACGCATTTGGATCCGCGTATGTTACAGTCATTGTTCCATCAGCGTGATACTCATAATCAACGACTCCTGTTAGTTCCGCAATTGTTTGGCCTAAATCACCAAGTCCAGCGGGAATACTTTCAGCCTGTAATGTCGGCATGACATGGTAAGTATTGCGCGGGTGGTGGTTCGTAATCTGATTCGTTCCATTTAAATGCGTCCCCCATGTTGTATCGGTTAAATACCAACTTCCATATAAGTTAATATTGTTCCATGCATGGTAACCATAACTTGTATCGCCTGAAACCCAAGTCGCTTGAATGCCAACACGTTGCAATAAATACTCATACCCTTTGGCATAACCGCCACAGACAGCATTCAAACCAATAAACGGCCCACGCATATCTCCCGGCGTTCCAGCATTTTCATAACGCACGACCCGTTGATATTCTTTTTGAAGCGTTTTCAAAATCTGATAGACACTCATATCAGGCGTAATTTTACTTAAAATGCCCGAAACAACAGCCTCAGTTTCTAATAATTGCTGCTGATAATCATTTCCGTTTTGCGCACTATTTCCAATATAGAAATTTTGTCCAACAATAACACCATTTTCATAAACTGGACTCGCACTCCAGTCTTTTAATAAAAACATTCGCGGTTCATTGACGACTAAATATTTTTGAATATATTGTGCTTCAGTGCTCGTAATTTCGATGCCATGCGCAGCATAATCAACGTAGAAGCGAACATTTCCTGATCCATCGCGCGGATATTCATCAGCACTATTGTCATAATTTAATAATAA
>JBOFQK010000191.1:0-30691 GCA_051660865.1 Culicoidibacterales bacterium
ACAATTTCATCAAGTCGACCTTCACGAATTTTATTTGGTAATTGTGGATCAGCGATTGATGCTCGTCCCATTGCGACGAAATCAGCATCACCATTTTTGAGTACTGAATTCGCTAAGAATGGCGTGTTAATTTTATTGACCGCAATAACCGGAATTGAAACGACTTTTTTCAATTCCCGAGCATATTTAACGAATGGAATTGATGGCGTTGCCGTCGGTGCTGATGCCCAATAACCTGATTTATACACTGATGCGGAAACATGAAGGGCTGCAATTCCTGCGTCCTCTAAAATGGGCGCAATCATTTTCGTATCTTCAATCGTTAAACCACCTTCAACTAATTCATCGGCCGAAATTCGGTAAATGATAGGGAACTGTTCACCAACAAGTTCTTTTGTCCGTTTCAAAATTTCGAGCGGGAAGCGTAAACGATTCATAAACGTTCCCCCGAATTCATCCGTCCGTTTATTCGAGAACGGTGACACAAATTGATTAATTAAATACCCATGGGCACCATGTAATTCAACGGCATCATACCCAACTGCTTTCGCTCGAACAATCGCTTGAGCGAATTTTTCGACCATTTCATACACTTCTTCCGTTGTTAATTCATGTGGTAACGATGATTTCACAGGATCTTGAATTGCACTTGGCGCAACTGGTTGTAAGCCACCAGTTGTTTCGGGTGTTGCTTCTCTCCCGGCATGATAGACTTGGACCGCAATTTTCGCTCCCGCTTCATGAATGCGACGGGTGAACTCACGGTGTCCTTCCATAATTTCATCTGACCACATTCCGGCAATACGATGGAAGCCAGCGCCACGTTTTTCAATGGTATTATCTTCAGCAATGATTAATCCAAAACCACCACGGGCTTTTTCTTCATAATAACGAATATAACGCTCAGTCATTTCTCCTTCATCACTCGCAAATTGTGAGAGCATTGGTGGCACAATCAAACGGTTTTTAATTTCTAAATTTCCAATTTTTCCTGGTTGAAATAATGTTTCGAACATGTTTTTACCTCGCTTTTGTTTTGCTTTTGTATTTGTAGCCTTACTATACCGAGTTCCAAAACATTCGACAAGTATGCACTTTTTGGTAAGTGTCAAAATTTTTTGAAGCAATGAAAAAATAAAAAAAGACAACTCGCACCTTGCTGGTGTAAGTTGTCTTTTCTTCATATTTTATTTCACGCTTACTTATTTTCGATTAATGCGAATTTATCCCATGAACCGATGAAGTCGATTAAGAAGTGCTCTTCTTCCACGATTTTTGCTACGACGTTTTTACGCGCATCAAGGGGCATTTCTTTTAAGACTAATTGCATTTCACCTTTGTACATCCCAAAATCATTATTTCCAATGACAAGATCACCTTTTGATAATTCTTGCACATCGTGCACTGGGAAGTCTTCTGCTTTATAAACAACACGGCTCATTGTTGAACGTACCATATACTCATTTAAATCACCACGACGGAAGTGTTCAAAGTTTAAGACGATATCTTTTTCTAATTCCGATGATTCCGGGCTAAAGTCAACTTTCAATGTTAATTTATATGGATCAAGGGCAGCTAATTTCGCTAATTCTTCTTCAGTTGCGAACATGTTTCCGATAATTACATCATCGATCAATCCTGTTGCCCATAAGTGTTTTGCTTGCACATCGATTGGCATCGTACGGTGCATTTCTAATGTTGATAATCCATCCATCACTGACCAAGGTCCGATTGTTGCACTTGGTGAACTTACGAACGCAGCGGTACGCATTCCAAATGATTTGAAACGCTCACTACAGCTTAAGAAATAGTTGTACTCTAATCCACAGAATTGTTGTGGATAGAAGTTATGACAACCGATTAATTTTGCTTGGTTCGGTTTATATGTCATAATATTGTCAACATAGGCCACATCATTACTCATGTTAATTTCGATATCAAGTCCATATTTATTGAATGTCATCATTGCTTCTTGAGCTGAGTTGAATCCTTCATCTAAACGAATTCCTGTCGCCCCAATTTCAGCGAAGAATTTTAAATCGTTTAAGTCAATTCCTAAATCTTCGAAAACACGTGGTGCAACATCAAGAATAACTTCCATATTTTTTGTGCGGGCATGCATAATAATATCTTTAAATTCAGCTTTGACTTCTTCAACTGGCTTATCTACTGATAATAAACATGTAAAGATTCGCTCATAACCATATTTTGCCGCTAAATCAATGTAGGCTTTAATATCTGTTGGGTTTGAGTGTTCTGGATAAATTGAGATTCCTAATCGACGTTTCATAATAATAAACTCCTTTATTTATCGTTGCTACTGAGGTTTCTTGAGTGAAACCTCGTAGGTAACGTTTTATTTTTTTATTTGCGTTTTTGTTAATTGAACCATTACTTCTTGACAATACTCATTCGCATACGCATTGTAAATCATATCAATAAGCGTTAACATCGCAATTCGTGACGATGTCGCTGCCGAACGAAATTTTGTTTCTGTTGATGAAATATATAATTTGTAGTCAGCAAATTGGCTAAGTGGATTATGGTTTGTTCCAGTAATCGCAACAATCGTTGCCCCATTTTCGCGTAACTTTCGGCAGACACGAATAATTTCAGCCGTTTCTCCTGAATAACTAATCACAAAAGCAACCGTATTTTGATCAGCTGTTACCGCCTGCATAAATTGTTGATACGGATCAACAAAAGCCGACGTCACCTTTCCTAAACGCATAAATTTATCTTGGGCATCGAGCGCAACTACATGTGATGCTCCAACGCCATAAAAATCAATTCGTATCGTTTTGGCTAATGAAAGAATCACTTGGTTTAAAATTCGTGGTTCCATCAACATTTCTGTCTCCCGAATCGAATCAATGTGGATTGCCGTAATTTTCGCAATTACATCTTCAATCGTATCTCCTTGCCTTAATTCGCGATTCTCATGAATTTTCAAACGTTGCTCATCAAATACCTTTAACTCCGCAGCTAATTTGATTTTCATTTCTGGATATCCAGAAAGTCCAATCCGTTTACTTAAACGAACAATTGATGACGGACTTGTATAACACTTTTCAGCTAATTGGGTGCTATTCATCCCAAGTACTGCATGTGGGTTCTCAATGATAAACTTTGAAATTTGACTCTCAGTTTGCGTTTTTGCTTTCATATCACGTAAGCGCATAATCACACTCATATATCGTAATCCCCTTTTTGACTTTACTTTCATCGTTCAAATAATGAACTCAGCGTAGTTTATTTTCCTTTTTTGGCTTTATGTAAGTAGCGATCAACTTTTTGCGTTAATTGAATTTCTTGAGCCTCAACTTTATAGCGTGATGTTTCAAAGAAAATTACACCAAAAGCGGTAAAATAAAATGTGAGTAGATAGTCAGCGACTATTGCTGATGTCACCCAAGTCAAAATAAATACTAGTGTTAAAAATACTGCTGTACCAATCATCAAGACATTCCGTCGCTTCCACTTTGAAACAAACTTGCCTAAAAACTTTCGTGTGATAAATAAGCTTAAACTAAAACTTCCAATAAAAAAAATCGTATAACTAAAATCAACTAATGTTACTTGCATATCAATCGCTTTTCCTCCCGGCACTTTCTGAAACCCTTTACATTTATAAATTATACTAAACTTTTTCATAATCCGCAAGAATTCACCAAAAATTCAGGAAAAAAATTTCAGATACCGCTATCATTAGTAGTAAAATAAAAATTTTGATTGTGAAGGATTCTTTCACAGCCAAAATTACTGTTTTGATTGATTTTCTGGTCATTTATCAGTTATTTTTATGGCTAACTACAGAATGATAAAACTATCATTCTGTTGCTATTATACCGTATTTCCTGCTAATTATTCAGGCCTCTTTCATTTTTTGAATAAGTTTTATCGCTTTTAACCAAAAAAAGTTGCCATTCCTATGACAACTTTTCAAATTACAACCGATAAGCTGGTTGAATAAATTTATAGCGATCTGATCGATAAAGTGAGCGGACATACTCAAATGGTCGGCCATTTCGTAAGTATGAATACAGATCAATCAATAAGACTGGTGTGTGCGTTTCAATTTCAAGTAATTTAGCTTCTTGTTCATTCGCACTTGCCGCTTCAATATATTGCATTGAATGATCAATCGAATGTCCTAGCTCTTTTTCAATATAGTCGTACAGCGATTCCGTTAAAACATTTTTGGGAATTCTTGGAAAGAGTGCAACTGGTAAATACGTAATTTCAATTGCCATTGGCTGTTCATCGGCTAAACGTACCCGTTGGATACAGTGCACACTTTCACCAATTTCGATTGCTAATTTTTTCGCAATTTTACTTGTAGCTGGAACGACACGATAATCAATAACCCGACTTCCTGGCTTCATTCCTCGGCTAACCATATCTTCACTAAAACTCGTCAACCCATGGATTTGTTTTTCAAAACGTAAGTCTGCGACGTATGTGCCACTCCCTTTAATTCGATATAACATCCCGCGATTAACTAAATTATCGACAGCATGACGCGCTGTCATTCGGCTAACTTCAAATAAGTTCGCAATTTCAAATTCAGACGGAATCATTTGATTCGATTTCCACTCCCCCGTTTTAATCATTTCACTCAACCATGCTTCGATTTGTTTATAAATTGGTACTTTTACTGTCATAATTTCTCCATCCTTTTTTTTGCTTCATCACAAAAAAACGCTTATATTCATTATACCGAAAAATCAGTGAAATGAACATAAACGCTTAAATTTTTTTATTTCATTAACTTGCTTGCTGCTGCTTCATCTACGATAACAACAACATTTTCGTGGTCTTGTAATGCTGATGCTGGTAGCTCAACTGTTACGTCCCCTTCAATCATGCCTTTAACTGCATCGGCTTTATTTTCACCTGAAGCAATTAAGATAATTTTCTTCGCTGATTTAATTGATTTAATCCCCATTGTAATTGCGTGCGTTGGCACTTCGTCAATTGAATCGAAGAAACGGGCATTATCTTCACGAGTTTGCTCATCAAGAGTGACAATGTGTGTTCCTAAGTCAAAATCAACCCCTGGTTCATTGAAAGCGATGTGTCCATTTGAACCAATTCCAAGAACTTGAATATCAACCCCACCAATTGCTGCTAATTTTGCATCATATGCTTCACATGCTGCTTGCGCCTCACCAGTTCCCTCTGGTACATGTGTATTTGCTTTATCAATATTTAAGTGATCAAATAAATTAACATCCATGAAATGACGGTATGATTGATCAGCATGATTAGCTGGTAAATTAATGTACTCATCTAAGTTGTATGTTTCAATTTGTCCATAGTCAGTGCCATTGTCTTTATGGTCTTGAACCATTAAATTATACATTCCAACTGGTGTACTTCCTGTTGCCAAACCAAGGACTGCTTGTGGATTATTTTTTACTACTTCTAACATTTCTTGCGCTGCTACTTCGCTCGCTGCTTGATAATCTTTGACGATAATAACTTTCATGTTGTTTCCTCCAATGATACTTTCTTACTTTACATTATTATCATAGCATATGGATTTTTATTTGTATAGACAAATTCGCAAAAAATGTCTATACAACTTTTGAAAATAACTTCAATTCAAAAAAAACAACATTTACTCACATCGTAAATGTTGTTTTCCATTTTTTTATTTGGCAATGACACCTTGACAAATTGTTGTTTCAATCTCATATTCTGGTGTCATAATAACTAAATCGGCATCATTTCCAATCGCAATCACACCTTTAGTTTTCATCCCTAACGAGCGAGCAGCATTCGTCGCAGTCATTGCAATGACTTCTTCAGTTGTTGCTCCTGTAAATTCGCGCATATTGTGTGCACAGCAATTCATTTCAGCAACACTTCCTGCTAAAGTCCCATCTTCAAGTCGTGCTTCGTTCCCGACTTTGATTACTTTTTGTCCACCAAGGCTATAGTCACCATCGCCAAGTCCTTTCGCACACATTGAATCAGTAACAAGGACGATTTTATCGCTACCTTTCACTTTTTTCACCGTTTTAACAACGTCTGGATGTAAATGAACACCATCACAAATAATTTCAACTGTCAGATCTAAACCAAAGCCAGCTGTCACGACACCAGGAGTGCGGTGGTGATGACCTGAAGAGGCATTATGGAAGTGCGTAATATTAGTTAATCCGTGATTAAAGTCTGCTTCAACATCGCCAAAGGTAGCATTACTGTGACCAACAGAAGGGACAATATTATTCGCAACCAAAAATTCAACAAATCCTGGTTCCGCTACTTCTGGTGCATATGTCACTAACTTAATATTTCCAGGTCCTGCAACATCAATAAAGTGTTGCATCATTGCGATTGACGGATTAATAATATATTCTTCTGGTTGAGCACCTTTGTAAGCACAATTAATAAATGGTCCTTCTAAATGAATCCCTGCTAATTGGGCTTGCCCTGGTTGATTATGATTTTCAATAAATTCACGTGTTGCACGTAAAGCCGCATCGATTGCTTCAATTGACTGCGTCATCGTTGTTGCTAAAAACGTCGTTGTCCCTTCTTTTGGTAAAGTTTGTGCGAACAATTTTAACCCTTCAACTGAAGCGTCCATTGTATCAACACCCGCCGCACCATGAATATGTTGATCAATAAAGCCAGGAACAACTACTTTCCCGCCGGCGTCAACAACTGGTAATTGGTTTGGTGGCATTTCTGTCATCGGACCGTAGCCGGCAATTGTTTTCCCTTCAATTTGTAAATATGCTTGTTCGATTTTACCCGTTTTTGTATAAATTGTTGCATTTGTAATGAGCATCTTCGTCACCTCTAGTTTAGTTTAATTTAATTTAGTTTAAGTATATCACTTGCTTGTTTTTCTGTATAGACAACTACTTTGTTATTTCAAAATTTTTATTATTCTTCGGTTTTTAAATGGCTATCAATATACGCTTGAAATTGTGGTAAGTGCTCGTAATGGGCAATTAACATTTTGTCTAAAACAACTTGTGCTTGTGCTGCGCCTTTAATTAGTGGGTTCATCGTCAACGCTTGAAGCGCCGTTCCATAATCACCCGTTACTGCTGCTTCGACAACGAGTTCTTCAAAAGCTTTCATAACTTGAACAAGTCCTCGCGCTGATGCTGGGAAATGCCCAAATGTAATTGGTTTTGGCCCACTAGCTGTGATAACTGCTGTCGTCTCAATTGCACAATCAAATGGTAAGTCAGCAATTGCCCCATTGTTTTGCGTATCCACAACCATCATTGTCCCTTTATCATTTTGAATCGCCGTAATTAACTCACACGCTGCATCTGAATAATACGCACCCCCACGTAATTCAAGTTGTTTCGGTTTTTCTTCTAAATTCGGATCTTGATATAATGCAAATAATTCATGTTCAACTTGTTGCACAACTTCCGCACGTGTCCCATTCATTGCGTAATCTTTTAGACCTTTTTGGAGCATCTCTTCTTCTAGGTAAAAATAGCGGTGATAGAAACAAGGAATTAATCCTAAATTGAGTACTTGTTGATCAATCCAAGGAATATTTTCGATATTCGCTACCCCTTGCTCATTACTTTCAAGCCAACGTTGCATGACGTCACTCGTAATCTCATTTCCGCGCTTATCCCAAACTTTGTGCCAAACCAGATGGTTTAAACCTGCGAAATGGAATTTCAAATCAGTTACATCAACAGCTAACTCTTTCGCTTCCGACATCATTTGATTCACCGGAACGTTACATAAGCCAACAACACGGGAATGATTCCCATATTTTAAAACCGCTTCAGTGACAATTCCTGCTGGGTTTGTAAAGTTAATCAACCAAGCATTAGGGCAAAGTTCTTTCATATCTTTAACAATATCTAAAATTACCGGAATTGTTCGAAAGGCTTTAAATGCTCCCCCAGCACCATTTGTTTCTTGACCAAGCATTCCGTGTTCAAGTGGAATTCGTTCATCTTTGACACGTGCATCTAATAAACCAACTCGTAATTGCGTTGTTACATAATCAGCATCAACAAGTGCTTCCCGACGATTTAACGTTAAATGGACTTGCCAATCTAACCCTGCTTTTTTCACCATCCGGCGAGCTAATTCACCAACAATTGCTAGTTTTTCTTTTCCCGCTTCAATATCAACTAACCAAATTTCACGAATTGGTAATTCAGCTGCGCGTTTAATAAAGCCTTCAATTAACTCTGGTGTGTAACTTGATCCACCACCTATTGTCACAATTTTAATTTTTCCGTCCATATTTTACCTCCAAAAATTTGATATCGGTTTCAATTGAAATATACATTTGTTTGCCTAAAATGTCTATGCTTTCGAGTGAATATTTTTGTTTTTCCGCTTGTTTTTTTTGTTTAGTCAAAGTTATAATGAAAATAATTCCCAAAACAACACGTTTTTTTCGAATTATGAAAAAAACAATGAACCCTAATTGGATAATAACTAATTTTGGTTAGGATTTATTTATGATTATTTTCATTTTTTGAAAAAACTAGTAGAAACCGCTTGCAGATTTTTCAGCTTACGGTATAATAGAAATTGTAATATAAAACAAAAGGAGATTTAACACATGAAAAATATTTTATTAGTATGTTCTGCAGGAATGTCAACTAGTTTACTTGTAACAAAAATGGAAAAATCAGCAGCAGAGCGCGGATTAGAAGTTAAAATTTGGGCAGTCGCTGAAGCTGAAGCAAAAAACAACTGGCCAGAGGCTGATGTTCTATTATTAGGACCTCAAGTTCGTTTCTTAGAGTCAAAAATGAAAGAATTAACTGAAGGAAAAATTCCTGTAGCTGTTATCGACATGGTAGCTTACGGTTCTATGAATGGTGCAAAAGTACTTGATACTGCTCTTGGATTAATTGGTTAATTATTAAATTAAATTCAAGCAAAAAGCTCAGAGGTGAGAATCACCTACTGAGCTTTTTTTTGTGCTGCTTCATATAAATTAATTTCAACAACTTTGAATAATTGTTGCGTTTTCTTTTTTTGCTTCCGATTCATCATCCAACCTAAAAAACGATATGTTAAGTCTGCACTC
This sequence comes from Culicoidibacterales bacterium, assembly GCA_051660865.1. Taxonomy (GTDB): domain Bacteria; phylum Bacillota_I; class Bacilli_A; order Culicoidibacterales; family ZOR0006; genus ZOR0006. The sequence continues at coordinate 9,044 of JBOFQK010000191.1, forward strand.
GCTAAATCACTCTCCGCTTCTTCTTGGTAAGTAATTTTTGTTTTCCCTGCATCAACCGCTTCGAATTGCCAATGAGTTTGATTGTTTAAGCGACCTGCTTTAATTTGATAGCTTAACAATTGGTCTTTGACAAAATTGGTAATCGTAAAGTCAGCGGTTACTTGTTTTTGTTTTAACATCATTTCATATTGATAGTGAGTCCCAATTCGCTTACTTGGAGTACTGATTGCCGTGCCAATTGATTCCATTTGTTTAATTGTTAAATCATACACTACTTCACTCACATCTGCAATTGGATAATTTAAAATCTGTTCATACATAAATTTTTTCGCCATTGTTTTTTCTCCTTAATTATTAGTAATGACTAAGTTTTTATTGTTCACAACACCGTATAGTAAATATAATCCATCAATCATTGCATGCAATAAAATTCGCCCACTCGTTGATGAATCAGTAAACTGATTTTCCCGACCACTAATTGGGATTACTTGATCAGCAATTTGGGCTAATTCACTCGTCATTTCCGCTGTAATTGCAATAATTCGGACACCTTTTTCTTTTGCAGCCCGTGCCAAATTATTGGCAGCATTTGTTGCCCCTGAAAATGAAAGAATGATTGCGACTTCACCTTCACAAAAAACTTCGAATTCTGACTTTTGAATATCAAGATTGCTATAGGCGGTACAATATTTTCCTAGTCGCATAAACTTATGTTGTGCGTCTTTGGCAACGAAATGTGAGTAACCAACTCCAATAAAATGAATTGCTTTTGCCATTCCAAGCACTCGAACTGTTTGTTCTAAATCAGTAATTTTTAACCGCTCTTTTGTTTCTTGAAGTCCCGCAATTGCAAGATCAAAGCTGTAATCAACAATTAATTCAGGTTGCATATGGAGTTGGTTATAAACCGAACGACTCATTTTCACTTCATTTTGCTGATTTTCTTCCCACGCTTCAATAAAAGCAACTTTAAAATCTGAGAATCCGTTAAAGTTTAATTTTTTACAAAAGCGACTAACTGTCGCCGGACTCGTAAAACATGCTTTTGCGACTGTCTCAATCCCTAATTTATCAATACCATCAGCATTTTGCCAAAAAAAGCGCGCTATTTGCGAATCAACCGTTTGGACATGCATATTGATTTCCATAAACAATAATAATTTAGATAGTAAATCGTTCATCTTACTTTTCTCCCTAAAAAAACTGAAAGTATTGTCACTTTAATTTCGCATTTCTCATTGAAGAAAGCTATCGTTTGTCATTAAACAAGAAAGCGAGGGCTAAATTGCCCTCGCCCAATGCTTATTTTGCTTGTTCTGTTAATGCAACTTCTTTGTTTGCTGCAATTACGAATGGGTAGTAAATGAAGAAGGCAACAACTAAGTTTACTGCTCCTAATAATGCTCCCATTAAGCTGTTTGTTACAAATAATCCTGATAACACTGGTGGTGTGATCCATGGAATGATTGCTTGTGTCATTGGTACAAAACCGAATGCCATAGCTGCCCATGCAATAACTGTTAACACTAGTGGTGCTGTTACGAATGGGATTAATAATGTTGGATTTAATACGATTGGCATCCCGAACATTACTGGCTCATTAATTTGGAATACCGCTGGTGCGATACTTAATTTAGCAATTGTACGGTAGTCTTCACGTTTAGAAGCTACGAATACTGCTACTAATAACGGTAATGTTGCTCCTGCTCCACCTAAGAAGACGAAAGCATCAAAGAATGATTTTGTGAAGATGTTTGTCGCTTCAGCTCCAGCTTGAATAGCATCAATGTTCGCTAATAAGGCTGGTAAGTAGATTGGATCTGCGATTCCAGCTAAGATATTAGGACCATGTAATCCTAAGAACCATAAAATGTGAACGAAGAATACATAGAATAATGCGAAGACAATTCCGCTTGCACCTTGTGCTAAGAAGCTAATTGGTTCTTGAACATACATTAAGATTAATTGTGGAATTGCTAATCCAGTTACTTGTACTGCAATGAATTGTGCAATTGCGAATGTAAATAATGTAATAATTCCTGGTAATAAGGCTGCGAATGAACGGCTTACGGCAGGAGGTACAGTGTCAGGCATACGAATTTCTAAGCGTTTATTTCCTGTTAACCAGCAGAATAACTCAGTAGCTGTTAAACTTACGAATAAGGCTGCGAACATTCCTTCTGCTCCAATCATTGAAACTGGGATAACACCCCATGCTTCAGCTTCACCAACAGTTACAACTTGTGGTAAAATGATAACGAAGGCAGCAATTGCGATTAACGCTGAAGCTAAACCATCTTTTTCGCGGCTTTTTGCTAAGTTATAAGAAACAGCGATTGGTAAGAAGATAGCAGTTACTGCAATTGTTCCATACCATACGTTTCCGTTGATATCTTTTAGTTTTAAAATCCACTCACCAATAGTTGAATCTTGGAAAAATTGGTATAATCCAAAGTTAATTGTTGAGCTTGGATCTGGTGCTCCACCTAAGATCAGGTTGTTGATTAAGACTGCAAATGCCCCTGCAATCATTAATGGCATAAATGCTACGAATCCATCACGAATCGCTGCTAAATGTCGTTGCGACCCTAATTTTGCCGCAAATGGTACGAAATGATTTTCAATCCAGTTCATATAAAACCCTCCAATGTTTTTTTTAAGTGACTTCGTCTTTCCTGACCGTAAGCCCTTACAACTTGAGTATACAGGTCTTATCCCAAAGTGTCTATCAAAAAAACAGATTTTTTACATAAAAAGTCTTTTTTTTTCTCATTTTGATATTTTTTTTCCGATTTCACTGTAATTTATTGCTTAAATCAAAGCATTTCTTTTCATCTCTTTCATAAAATGAACAGAAATGGGGTTCAATGCAAAAATAAATCGTTTTCACTGTGATTTCTTTTAAATATTAGCGTATTAGATTTAGACTTAGATTATAAAGACATCTATACAAATTTCTCAACGAAAAAAAGCCTGATACATATTGTATCAGGCTTAAAATTATGCTTTAACTGCTGCTTGTAATGCGGCAACTTTATCTGTTTGCTCCCATGGAAGCTCAACATCAAGACGACCAAAGTGTCCATAAGCTGCTGTTGGCGCGAAAATTGGACGACGTAAGTCAAGCATTTCAATAATACCACTTGGACGTAAATCAAAGTTTTCACGTACTGCTTTAACAATCACATCATGTGGAACTGTCTCTGTTCCAAATGTTTCAATTAAGATTGATGTTGGTTCTGCAACCCCAATTGCATATGATAATTGTAATTCACACTTGCTTGCTAATCCAGCTGCAACAATGTTTTTCGCTACATAGCGGGCAGCATATGCTGCTGAACGGTCAACTTTCGTTGCATCTTTTCCTGAGAATGCTCCACCACCGTGACGTGCATAGCCACCATATGTATCAACAATAATTTTACGACCTGTTAATCCTGTATCACCGTGTGGTCCACCGATTACAAAACGTCCTGTCGGATTGATAAGTACACGGTAATCTGATGTATCTAAACCAAAACGAGCTAAAACCACATCCATAATTTGTGTTTTCACATATTCACGGAAGGCTGCTTCATCATGATTTTCAGCATGCTGAATCGACATTAAAACTGTGTTGACTTTTGGTTGCTTTGGATCAGTATAATCAATTGTCACTTGTGATTTCATATCTGGACGTGCATCAACGAATTCACCACTCTTACGTAATTCAGTTGCAACACGAACAAGTTCATGAGCTACAATAATTGGTAATGGCATATAAACATCAGTTTCATCACAAGCATATCCGAACATGATTCCTTGATCTCCTGCTCCTAATGTCTCACGATTGTCTTCTGCGCTATCCACACCTTGAGCAATATCTGGTGATTGTGCATGTAAACAGTTTAAAATTTCACAATCATCTGCACCAATTCCAATTGTTGAATCAATATAACCGATATCGCGTAATTTTTGACGAACGATACCTTCAACGTCAATCACTGCTGTCGTTGTAACTTCTCCAGCAACAACAACGCGTCCTGTTGTTGCTAATGTTTCACACGCAACACGTGAAAATGGATCTTGTGCTAAACACGCATCTAAAATTGCATCTGAAATTTGATCACAGACTTTATCTGGATGTCCTTCCGATACTGATTCTGAAGTAAATAAAATTAAATCTTTTTCTGTTGTTTGTACCATGACATTTGTCCTCCTGAAATTTGGTTGAAGGGCGAAGTGGTCCATTATCATTATGACGTTTCCGTCAAAAAAAACGCCTTTCTAACGAGAGAAAGGCGGATATGTTTCAGCTTCCCCTCTTATTGTTCGGGATTTACCCGCTCAGGTTGGCACCGAATCACAGTTGTGAAAGGTTGCCGCGATTTCGTCGAGCCTTGTCTCTCCATCGCTCTCAATAAGAGTTTTTATTTATGTAGTTGATTAATAAAGTAACATGGTTTATTTTACCAACTTTCATCTAATAGTCAAGCACTTTAATCTTTTTGTTATTATCATTGGTTTTTTATAATCAATTATCAATTCCGTTGATTTGAACGAACAAGCGAACCGCCAGCTCCTTCCATAATGCCATATGGCATTGAGAGGGAGGCACTTATCCTAGCGCTACATCAAGGATCATCATAATCGTAAAACCGAGCATTGCCCCAATTGTTGCCACATCAGTTTCTTTTTCCCGCTGCGCTTCCGGAATTAACTCTTCAATGACAACATAAATCATTGCCCCTGCGGCAAATGCTAAAGCATATGGTAAAATCGGTCGCATGACTAGTACTAACGCTGCACCAATTATGCCAGCTAGTGGCTCAACAATACCAGATGCCTGTCCGTACATAAAAGCTTTCATCCGCCCCATTCCCTCACGGCGCAATGGGATTGATACCGCTGCACCTTCCGGAAAGTTTTGCAGCCCAATTCCAATGGCCAAAGCGATTGCTCCAGCAAGAGTTGCTGATGGCATTCCAGCCGCTACAGCTCCAAATGCAACACCTACGGCCAATCCTTCCGGAATATTATGCAACGTAATTGCCGTAACTAGTAAAATACTCCGCTGCCAATTAGTTTTGATTCCTTCAGCTTCATTTAACTCATAACCTAAATGTAAATGCGGTAAAATTTTATCAACGATAAATAAGAAGGCACCCCCAGCTAAAAAACCAATGGCTACCGGTAACCAGTCATTCCCACCTGATTCGCCGGCTAATTCAATTGCGGGTGCAAGTAATGACCAAAAACTCGCAGCAATCATGACACCAGCTGCAAACCCAAGCATTCCATCAAGAACATCACGTTTAATATCTCTGAAGAAAAAAACCATCGCTGCTCCAACTGCCGTCACACTCCATGTAAAGAGCGTCGCTAATCCCGCTTGCAATACTGGATTCACTTCACTAAACCATTGCCAAAATCCATCCATACCCCTCACTCCTCATTGTTAATTTGAGCTATTATAACAAACTTACGCCGAATAAAGCTGTATGCTTCCCTAGTTTTATCTAAATCTTCACTTAATTGAACCGTACACGACTAAAGTCACGGGTGTTTTGACACTTAAATAAAAAAATGACAACACAATTGGTTGTCATTTTCGAAATTTATTTATCACTTTGAAGTTTATAAGCTAATGAAATAATATATAACTCAAATAAATCAAGAATATTATTGAAATTTTTGCCAGTTACTTCTTCAATTTTATCAAGACGATATTGCAACGTATTACGATGAATATGCAACTTTTGCGATACTTTACTTACATCACCATTATTTTCCATATATATTAAAAGCGTATCAATCAAGTCCGTATTTCGCCCCGATTTGATGAGAATTTCAAGTTCTGCACGAACATGTGGCTTCAACGTAAATTGGCAACATTCATCAATTAACCAAATTTTTTCATACGTGTGAAACTTTTCTAACGGTCGCAGTTCTTTTCCAAACCGGAGCGCTTGCATTGCTTGATGAAATGATTGTTGCACCGTTTCCATTGGTGTTCCAACTGAAATCCGCTCTTCTTTAAAAGTTTCGCGTAAATAATCAACAATTGCCATATACGACTTTGTCGCTCGGACAAAAACAACAATTAATTGGGCACTATACTGCATAAAGTAATTTTTGTTAGTTTGCAAAAATACGAGTTGCTCTAATTCTGCTGGGTTAAATTCATCGGCAGTTTCAATAACACAAGCAACGTATGATTGACGGACATCGATTCCGATCTTTTCCCCGCGTTCAATAAAATCATGACTGTATCGCTCTTCATGGAGCCATTCGTATAAAAATGTTTCCATTAAACGCTCTTTAATCGCAGCTTGATGCATTGTATGTTTTTGTTGGAGCAGTAATTGTGCTGTGACGCGGACAATTTCCCCAAAAGGACGGACTTCAGCTGGATTACCAGTAATACCAACAATCCCAATCGCTCCCTTTTCTAAAACAATCGGCATATTTAAACCGCGATACATCCGATTATAATCCTCAGCAACTTCGATTGTTTGTGATTTTTTGACGGCTTCATGAGCAGCAGGGTGGTAAAAACCAACACGACTTTCGTCTCCTGATGCAAGAATCACACCATTTTTATCCATAATATTGATGTTATATGGAACAACTTCCATCATTTTTTCAGCGATTTCTTGCGCAAGTGAGGGTGTTAACATGTGGTGGTCATCTCCTTTTTTTAACGTGGCTTTTATGCACTATCTTGTTAATTGTAACAACAACCGAAAAAAAAACCAAGTCTTTGGTGAAATTCACACAAAAAAACCGGTGGTTATTTTTAATTTATTCATTTTTCACTGATTCACAGCCCTCATGAGTACACTCATGCAAGGCATGTTCATATGCTTGTTCAACAATCGTATACACATGGTTATCAGCCAAACGATAAATAATGTGTTTCCCTGCGCGTTGACTTTGTGCTAAATTCGCACGTTTAAGCGCTCGTAAATGATGGGAAGTTGTCGCGACACTTTCGTCTAAAAGTTTGGCAACTTGTTGGACACAAAGCTGATCATACTCATACAATGCTAAAATAATTTTCAAACGCTTTGCATCAGCAAAAGCTTTAAAAATTTGTAATACATCACTTTGATGTTGATAAACATGGGTTTGCTCAAATTCAAGTTGTTGATGTTCCTCAAGTGACTGACATTGTTCTTTTGATTTTATTACTTCCATAAAAATTACCTCGTTACTATGTTTGTTATTATTATTATAACTGTTAAAAGCGAACTCTTCCGGTTTTAAGAGTGTTTTTTAATTTATTTTTGAATCTTCCCCTCTTGTTATTCTTCGTCATTTTACTTACACTACATGAATAACGGCTAATAACAGTCTTTACCAATATCAATAGTAATTTAACGGTGCGTAAGCGTGAGAAACGCCGACGTACCATTTCTCAACGTATTTCGCACTTCAATGTTCGAAAAAATCAGAAAGGAAGCCAAGTAGTTATCAGCTGGCGCAAGTTTTATCCGCTTGACAACTATTTGGCAACGGTGATTCAAATTGAAAAACTGGTTAATCAAAAGTATTCGTTGGTATCAACGGGCAATTTCAAGTCAAACACCACCTAATTGTCGTTTTTATCCAACTTGTTCACAATATACAATCGAAGCCATTGAACTACATGGTAGTTTTAAAGGGGGAATGCTTGGATTATGGCGAATTTTACGGTGTAATCCCTTCAATAAACACTTTGGCCTCGATCCTGTCCCCCAAAAGTCATCGTGTACCCACAAACATCATAAATAGTAGGAGATTAAGCGGTGATTCAGGCGTGGCGAATGAATTTCACGCTGCTCATGTTCAACATTGACGCGGACAATCCCCACGATTAAATCAGCAAAGCGGATATCAACATGTTTTGCCGAATCAAGATAGTCAACAGTAATACTTTCAACATGACAGTGCTCTTTTTCATCATAGCGAAGTTCAGCATTTAAATATTCAACTAGTGAATTTACCGACTCTAATGGCAATGACTGTTGATCGATTCTTAAATTGATATGTGCATGAGGCTCAATCAACAAACATTCACATGCTTTTTGAATAATCGTTTTGACCAAAAAATTATAGTATTCACGTTTTTTACCAACATGAAATTCCGGATCTAGTTTATCTACTACCAAGCAAATCGGGGTAACTAAATCATCTTGAAGCATCGTCTCAATAAAACGATATCGGAGATTTTTGGATAAATGTGTTGATTTTAATTCTTGATGGCGGTTATGGCGTTTTACATGTTTTTCTTGTTCTTCAAGTTTACTATAACGACTAATAACCCGATGCAATCGATTCGTCACAAATCCACCCAAAACAAAATATTGGTTTAGGTCAATCCCTAAACTGCCTGATTCATCTAAACAAATCGTAATTTCATTTTCAGCTAAAACTGGCGGCATAATCGCATACTGATTATGTTTTGGGGTTAAACGCTCTAGCAAAAACTGATAGTGAAAATTATTTTTAATTCGTGTCCGTTTAACAACTGACTGTCTCACTAAACGGTACTGTCGTTTTTTTTGACGTTTGAAACGATTCAAACGATTCATTCCCGTTACAATATCATTGACTAAGTAAACCGGCGTAGTTTGCTTGATTGTTAACCATGGTTCGTTGAGACAATGCAACTCAATTTGCTCATGGTAACATTTTAACAGTAGTGCTGGGATTTCTTCCGTCTGCCGAATCAGTTGAAAAACATCTTCACAAATTAATGTATCCCCACTTTGTAGGATCCGCCAAATTTGTGTCGTCACCAAACAAGCATCACAATTATTTTCTAAGCTCATTACTAAGCGTTGTTGATCGTTCTTCGATTGAAAATAACCGTAAATCATGAATAACTCCCCCTCTATTTTGCTTTTTTCTTTTACATTTTAGGCTGTTCAGTACATTTTTCCTAGTGAAATTTCAATGAATTTACACTTTTTCACGCTTTATCCTTTTAAAATCCCTAAACCTTTGCTATGATTAAAAAAAAGAAAAAAGGGGTTTTTTTATGCATACTTATCAATTATCTATCGAAATTCATTTTCAAATCGGTGAAGCAAAATTAAATTATGAATTTGAGGCGGCAAAAAATGCTCGTGAACAAGATCTTCAAGCCTTTAATCAACAAATTATTGGCAAAGGTCGTGAAGCAATTCAAAATGTGCTATTACAAAATTCGCTTGATTTAGATCCTAAAAAAACGGGTGCACCTTTGTTTGTTGTTATCCGTGTTGATGGTGAATCATTCTTTAAAATTTTCTTCTCTTCAATTGTTGAAGCACCACTCGTATGGAGTGATGAAAATCTCAATTTAGATTATTACACATTTAATGAACATCAAAAATTATCGTAATAATTGACACAACTCAAATATCTTGTTATATTCAACTTATATCAATATATTCTTCAGGGCAGGGTGTAATTCCCGACCGGCGGTAAAGTCCGCGAGCGGCGCTAGCAATAGTGTTGCTGAACTTGTGAAATTCAAGTACCGACAGTATAGTCTGGATGAAAGAAGAAGCGAACGTTTAAACTCAAACGTTTTTTCGCGTACTAATTCACCCCTGACCACTTGGTTAGGGGTTTTCTTTTTATCATAGTTTCCTGAAAAATTTGTCACTTCCTCATGTTGTGACAACGAAATTCAACAATATTCTATCAAAGGAGGTGCTAGTCTTTGTCAACTAGCTGTTAGTTACTTTTGACATTGACGTTTGTTATGCACGCAAAGAAGATCACATTTATTGGCATTTTTGCCGCCCTCGCAGTTATTTTATCACTAATTGCCATTCCTTATCCATTGGTACCTTTTCTCAAGTTTGATTTGAGCGAAATTGTCGTCTTAATTGCTGTTAGTACAGTTGGACTCTTACCGGCGATTTTCATCGCTTTCCTTGCAGCCATCCTTAATTTTTTAATGCTTGGTCCTGTTGGTCCATTCGGAATCGGACAAGTCGCATTATTTTTATCTGGTGTGATTATTGCGGCAACATATGCGTTATTCCGCAAAAAATTTAAGCTTTCAGCACTTATCAGTGTAATTATTACGAGTGTTATTTTTACGTTGGCAATAACAACGTTAAATTATTTTTGGATTACACCGATTTATTTCGGCATGGATTTCGCAACAGCTTTACAAAGTGTTTCTTTAGTTGAATTCGGCTTAGGTGAAACAGCGGTCTTTATCAATCCCTATTTAACCGCAACGTTACTCGTCTACCTGCCATTTAATTTATTGAAAATGTTTTTTGTCAGCTTTGCCTTTTTAAGCGTCAAACGTACATTAATTCACCAAATTCAAAAATTTATCTAAACAAAAAAAAGCAAACTGTCGGCACAGTTTGCTTTTTGTTTAGCGTGTTAAACGATAAATTGCTTCCGCATAAATCACGGCTGCTTTCATTAAACTTTCAACTGGGATAAACTCATCAGCTTGATGAATACGTGTATCGCCATCTTCAGGGAAGTTTGGTCCAAAACATACACCTTTTTCTAACACTTTTGCGTATGTTCCGCCACCAATCGCTTTTGGTTCAGCTTTTTGACCAGTATGTTTTTCATATACTTCGAAAAGTGTTTGAATAAATGGTTCGTTATGATCAACATACGTTGCAGGTGTATGTTTTTTCAACTCAACTTGCGCACCATGTTGTTGCATCGCTGCTTCAACTTTTGGATAAATTGCTAAATCAAAATCAACAATCTTTGGATAACGAATATTCATCCCGATTGTTAATTTTGTCCCATCATAGGCAATAACACCGACATTATTTGTTGTTGAACCTAAGAAATCATCATCAGCAAAGATTCCTAGTTTTTTACCAAATGGATCATTGGCTAAATACTCAGCAAATAAAGCTTTAATTGCTTCAGCATTTTCATCAAGTTCAAGTGTTGCTAATGCCTCTAATGCTAAATCAAACGAATTAATCCCTTTGTGTGGATCTTTAGCGTGGTATGGTTTCCCTTTAAACATCACTGTTACAGTATTTGCTACTTCATCAACATCAACTGTTTGTGCTGCTGTGAACGCTTTTGTTAACTCAGCAACATCGGTTGTACTAAATGTTAGTGTTGTATATTCAGGAACAACATTCAATGCTGTTCCGGTTTGAATTTTTGTTAAGGTGTGCTTATGCAGCGTTGTTGGTGCAAAAGTTTTTGTCACTTCCATCATTGTGATCCCTTTTTCAGCGTTCACAATTGGGAAGTTAGCATCAGGTGAGAAACCAAACGTTGGTTGTTCTTCGCTTTGGAAATAGCGTTCCATACATTTCCATGTCGTCTCTTCATCACAACCAATAATGACACGAACACGTTTATTGAATGTTACACCAGCATCAAGCAATGCTTTTATTGCATAATACGTCGCAATAATTGGTCCTTTATCATCTGATGTTCCACGACCATACATTTTACCATCAACAATTTCACCACCGTATGGTGCATATGTCCAACCTTCACCTTCAGGAACAACATCTAAATGTCCTAAAATCCCAATTAATTCTTCACCTGTTCCATACTCAATGTGCATTGCGTGGTTATCAACATTTTTATATGTATACCCGTCAGCTTCAACTTTCGCAATTACCCAATCAAGTGCTTTTTGGACGTTTAAACCAAATGGTGCCGCCTCACTTGCTGTTGTCATGTCCTTTACACTTGGAATGGCAATAAATGCTTTTGTATCTGCCAAAATCGCTTCGCGTTGCGCTTCAATTAGCGCTTGAAAATCTAATGTTTGTGCCATGTTTAGTTCCTCCATAAATTCAATTATTGTTTTATTATACGCTAAAATCAAATTTTTTCAAAGTATCACGACTTGATTTTACTGTTCTCACAAGTTATTATCCGAAAATATACTCAAATTATCAAAAACGAGGGTAATATTCCCTCGGAAATACTACCCTCGTTTCACACTTATGCTTTAAACTCTTGGATTACTTGTTTTTTCGCACCTAGTTCTAATGTATCATCTAATTCTGTCACTCGATAATTCACATCGTAACGGCGCATCATTTTTTCGATAAAGACATCAGCTAATTCAGGATTACGTGGCAATAACGGACCATGAAGGTACGTTCCAAAAACATTTTTATAGAGTACACCTTCTTGACCATCTTCACCATTATTTCCATGGCCTGCAAAGACTGTTCCTAGTGGCGTTGCAACATTTTTCGTTTTTCCACCATGATTTTCAAAGCCAACTAATTGGAAAGCTCGGCCATCAATCTGACAGTCAATACCAATATAACCAACCATCCGCTCACGACTTGATTCTGTGTAATAATCAAACACACCTAATCCCTTAAGCATATTCCCATCAAGGTCTTTATAATATTGTCCTAGTAGTTGATACCCGCCACAAATTAAAAGTACCACAACATCATTTTCAATCGCATTCACAAAATCTTCGCGTCGTGCTAATAAATCTTCATAAATGATATTTTGTTCACGATCACTACCACCACCGATGAAAATCATATCCATTTTCGTCAAATCAAATTGATCACCAACTGAATATTGGTGGACGTGCAATGTAATGCCGCGTTTCGCACAGCGATCACGTAAAACCGTAACATTTCCACGATCCCCATACAGTTCCAGTAAATCATCATATAACCAAGCTAAATGTAATTCCATTTCCTTCACCTACTTTACGTTTATTTAAGTAATGCGCGTGTTTTTTGTAACGCTGTATATGTTGATAATAAATATGGTGTTGCCGTTGTTGCTTTTAGGCGCTCAAGCGCTGTTGCTACATCTTCAATTACCACAATTTTCGTCTCATCAATCCCGGCATACTTTAAACGTACGGCTAAATCATACGCGCGAATTCCTGAACAAATAAATTGTTCTAGTGGGAAGTGCACGATTTGCTCAAAATCACCATCCCAAATCCATGATGTATCTTGACCATCAGCTGAAAGATTATTTAATGTCATCATCAGTGCAACTTGCTGGTCATTTTCATTTTTGATAAAATCGAGCGTTTGATTCAATCCAGTTGGATTTTTTACCAGATTTAATAATAACTGCTTGTCTCCAAAAGTGAAAGTTTCCATGCGTCCATCATCAATTTTAAAACTCGCAAGTGCTTGTTGAATCGTTGCTTCATCAATCCCGTATTCTTTGGCCATCGCCACAACTGCCATCGCATTGAAAATAAAGTAGAGATTACGATATTGAATTTGGTATGTTGTTGCTCCAACTTTGAAGGTTCCAGCTTTCAAATCAACATCATTAGCTTCATACTGACATTGCGGTTTTCCAAACCCACATTCACATTGGTAATTCCCTAATTGGCTATAGTGGAAAAATTCGTACGCCAATTTACGGTTACAATTCGGACAGAATTTCGCTTCACGAACTTGATCCATTTCCGCCACACTATATGGTGTTTGATTCACTCCATAATAAATCGCTTCACGCTTCGTATCAAAACTAATTTGACGAACGAGCGGATCATCCGCATTTAACACCAATTGCGTTTGTGGATCAATCACCTCTTCAATTTTGTCAATTAAAATATCAATTTCTCCGTAACGATCTAATTGATCACGGAAGAAATTATGAATCACAAAATGTGTCGGTGTCACAGCTTTAAAAAATTGTGGAATTGTTTGCTCATCAACTTCAAGCACAACAACATCAGCCGTTACTTTTCCAGATAAATTCGTCGATTCTACTAATGTTGTTAACAAGCCTGATAACAAGTTTGCACCCTTCGTATTTTGCACAACTTTCAAACCTGCAGTTTCAAAAACATGACGAAGCATATTCGCTGTTGTCGTTTTCCCGTTTGTTCCCGTTACAACAATGGTTTGTTTCGGTAATTCAATTTTATGAAATAAATTCGGATCAATTTTACGGGCAATCATCCCAGGCAAACTCGATCCGCGTCCAAGCATCCCGCCAATGACAGTTGCCGTTTTTCCAGCAATAATCGCTAAAGTTTTCATTGTTACACCCCTTCACTCTGCTCTAACATGGTAAATAACTGTTCCGTCTTCAAGACATACATTGAGATTAAATCCAACACACGGACGGCATCGTGAGCGTGGGCATTTTCATATTGGATATACCCTTGGAAATAACCAAACAGTTGTTCGTATGCTTGTTGGAATTGTTCTTTTTGAATTGAATCAATTTTTTTTACCGTTGGTGATTGAGATAATTCAGTTTCAACAATAAGCTCAACTTTAAATAAATGTTGTAGTTGTTGATAAACTTGTACATCAATCCAATCTAACTGGCTTAATCGCTCAATCAATTTAATTTTAATATCAGTTTCAATCAAATATAGCTCTAATGCCGATAATTGTTGGACGTGTTCATAACGAAACCGTTCAGCAATTGATTCGTCACTTTTCGCGGCAAATACATAGCGTTTCAGCAATTGATAGTCACTCTTAATTACTGTTAATAATTTTTTATCCATTGCTCCCGCTTGTGCAGCATCAAAAAATTGATTTGTTTTGGCGACTAGACTCCGTAAATATTCATCAACTTTAATTTGATAATTCGGACGGAAAATCAAAATATTCACAAAAAATGAGACTAACAACCCAATTGTCATCAGTGTAAAGCGATCATACGAACGTTGTAATACCGTCATCGTCGTATCGGATACGAGGACAATTGAACACAATGTAATCCCCGCCATGACATATGTTCCGTTTAATTTGAAGTAATTCAACAAACTAATTACAATAAAAATTCCAATTCCTGCTGTTAACGGTGATAACCCAATTGTAAAAGCAATCACAATACTCACGAGTACAGCTGCTGCATTTGCAATAATTTGATTTTTCATCGTTTCAAATGATTCTTGAACTGAGAAGCCCATACTTTTTACAGCACCTAATCCTGCAAAAAACGTACTCTCAAAGCCTAATACTCCGGCTAATGTCGCTGCAAAAAAGACCGAGAGACTTGTTTTAATTACGCGTAATGGAAGCATTTCGCGAATAAAATAATTTATTTTTTTTAACATAATTTAGCGTATGCTCCTTTCAGCTTTCTTAGCTCCAATGCTAATGATAATGGCAATTCCTAACGCCACAAGGGTTAAGACAAATGGTAAATAAAGATGGATTGAAAATAACATTCCCGCGGCTAACGAGCCAACAACTTGTCCAGAAGCTTGGAATGATTGACGTAACCCAAGAATGACTCCTTGATCGGCTGCAGTTGCCTGATTTGAAATTAATGTTTGCGTCATCGCTAACATTAACGTATAACCAGCGACAAAAACTGCTCCTAAAACAAAGAAAATTCCTAGTTGAGTTGGCAATAAAATCCCAATCATTACGACAAATGAGAGCACGAGTGCACCAATTAACGCCTGTACTTCTTTAACGTAGCGTTTCAAAATTGGTAACAATCCAAAATTTACTCCAACCGCTGCTAAATTAATAAATGACACAAAATTACCGACACTTGCTGAATCAGCGGCATATTGTTGTGTCAAATAGTATGGAATCGTCCCATTATACGCAACGTAGGCTAAGACACCAAAAAATGTAATTGCCAACAACGGTAATAATGTCGCACGATACGTTGGTGTCAATAGCATCCGCCAAGTTTGCGATGACTTAGCTTGTGACTTCACTTCACCACTTCCGCTTTCTTGTTTTGTCATCATCAAAATAATGATTGCAATCACAATACCGCCACCAAATTGGACAAAAAATGGGATTTGATAACCAATCACTCCCAGTTGCCCACCAATAAAATACCCTAATGATGTTCCTAATGAACTCATCATCGCTAATAACGTCATCGCTCGCCCACGTTGTTGTGGCAGAGTTTGATCAGCTAAATAGGCCATATTTACGGTAAAGGTAATCACTGCAAAAATTCCAGCAACCGCTCGGGCAATAAAGAGTTGCCCTGGTGTGCTGGCAAATGCAAAGAGTAGTTGGGCACAAGCATAACCAAGTGGCCCTAAAAACATAATTCTCCGACCAAATCGATCAGAAACTCGTCCCCAAAATGGCGCGAAAAATAGTTGCATTAACGACATAATTGCTAGTAAAACGCCAAAGACATAAACTGGGGCATTAATTGCTTCCAGTAGTTGCGGTGTCACCGGATGGGCTAAGTTATACAATGCCAACAGGACAAATTGCATCCCAAGAATAAATTTTGCTTTTGCGTTCATAACTTTTATTTTCCTTTTTTCACATTTCTTCTATTATACTGTTTTTTATTCCGAATGAAAAGGAAGATAATTTGAAAAAGCGGTCCCAAAACATCGCATTGTATCAACTCCAACGCAAAAATACTACTCTCACCAACCTGATTTGCGGATTTACTACTTTGTAACTATACAAAAACACCCCATTACTTGTGTCCAAATAATGAGGTGTTAACAGTTCAATTAACATTTAATCTTGGTATTTAAATTGGGCAACAAACGTTGAACCTTCGCCGACTTGACTTTCAACGAAAATTTCCCCTTTATACTTCAATACAATTTTTTTAGCGACAGCTAAACCAATTCCATTTCCACCAGTTTCACGGCTTCTTGAAGAATCTACACGATAAAAACGTTCAAAAATACGCTGTTGATGCTCGGGAGAAATTCCGATTCCCGAATCAGTAACCCGTATTTCAAATCCATCACGCGTTTGTAATAGTTTGATAGTAATTTTAGGATAACTTTGACTATATTTTATTCCGTTTTCAACAAAAATGTTAATTAATTTACTTAAATCAACTTGCTCGATTTGATACGTAATCGCCTCTAACTCTAGTTGGAAAGCGACATCTGGATGAACAACTTCAAGGTCTTTAATATATTGTTCGATTAACTGATCTAAGTGTAGTGGTACTGTTTCACCTTCAGTTAGTGTCGTCATCCGATTCAAAACTAAAAGGTCATCAATTAACATTCGTGCTCGATCAACACCGCGACGTAACGCCGGAATAGACTCATCTAAAATTTGTGGATCTCTTTTCCCCCACTTTTCAATTAACTGTGCATTTCCTTCAATAATCGCTAATGGTGTTTTCAATTCATGTGAGGCATCACTGACAAACTGTTTTTGTGATTCATGAAGCTCTTGTAAGTGACCGATCATTTCATTAAACACTTGGATCATCTCGCCAATTTCATCTTCCATATACACATTTGGTAATTCTTCTTGATATCCATTCGCCCGAATCAATCGCATTTTATCTGTAAATGTTTGAATTCGTCGAGTTAAATACATAACTGTAAATACTCCAGCTAAGGTTAATAATAAGCCGTTTGTAGAAATCAATGGAATAATGTAACGATAGTACGCATTTAAATAAGGCTCGATTGTCGCATCAATATCTGCATACATAATCAGTAGATATTGATCACCATTGTTGCTTTCAATCGTTGTTTCCATGCGAATAACATGCTGATCCGTTAAATCTACGACACCCGTATCACTATTCAGTTCTTCAATTTCATTAATTTGAAATACTTCTTCACCGGTTTCACTGTTTTTAACACTAAAGAATTCACCAGCTTGAATCAGTGAACGGATATAGGTTTCATTAATTGTTTCGCCGTTAAACCCATCAACACGGATTGATTTTAACCGCTGAGTCATACTCCGATGTGCATATTCAATCGCTAAATTTGTTGCTACTGGTTGTGCTATTGCCGTTAAAGCGATAAAACAGACAATAAAAACAAGCGTAATAACAAAGGTAAACTTATATAAAATTGAAAGTTGGCTCAAGCGTTTAGAAATTTTACGATAAAAATCTAGCATTCCCAATTACGCCTGTGGTTGCTGTTCTTTCATAATATAACCAACTCCGCGAACTGTTTGGATTGTTTCACGACCAATTTTATCACGTAAATGCTTAATATAGACGTCAATAATTTGGTGTTCAACAAAATTAGTATCACCCCAAACAAATTTCAAAATATCATCACGTGTTTGGACACGGTTGACATTTTCTAAAAACAGGCGCAATAATGCAAATTCCGTCTTTGTTAATTCAACTAACGTTTCATCTTGCATCACTTCATGTGCATCAAGATTCATTAAGATATTTCCACATTTTAGTGCATTATCTTTTTGGAGTGGTGATGATTCAACGCGACGTAATGTTGCGCGAACACGTGCAAGTAATTCTTCCATATCAAATGGTTTCGCTAAATAATCATCTGCACCAAAATCAAGCCCTGCAACACGCTCTTCAATTGAATGTTTTGCCGTAACCATAATAATTGGTGTCGTTTTCACTTCACGAACACGGCGGCAAATCTCCATCCCATCAATTTCTGGTAACATTAAATCGAGTAAAATAAGTGAATAATCTTGGTTTAATGCTAATTCTAAACCGACAATTCCATCATTTGCAACAGTTACTTCATAACCATTATATTTTAATTCAAGCTCCATAAACCGAGCGATATCTTTTTCGTCTTCAACAATTAAAATTTTTGTCATCTTAAAATTCCCCTTTTCCTATTCTTGGTGTTTTAATTAATCATACACTACTTAAAAAAATTTAGCCTTAATTTTTAGTGAATTAAATTAGATTTTCTGCGATTTTTCCAAAAAAAATTTTTCATTTAAACATTAAACACATAAAATTACACTGCTCGATTCCAAAAATAAAAAAACTGCAGTCAACCTACAGTTTTAATGGTTATTATTTGGTTCAACGTGCACAACAACATGTCGCACATCCGTTTGAGTAATCAACACTGCTTCAACTTGATCTGCGATTTTATGACCTTCAAAGACACTCATTCGCCCGTCGACCTCGATTGTAACTTCAACATTAATCGTATCACCTAATTTTCTTCCGCGTAGCTGTTGAATTTTCTCAACTTTTGGCACAGTCGCAATTAAATTATTGAAATGAACTAAATCTGCAGTATCGAAACCATCAATCAATTGATTACTCGCTTCCATAAAAATTTCATACGCCGTTTGTAAGATGAAAAAAGCTATGACAAGCGAAGCTAACGGATCAATCCATGGCATATTCAATTGTGCTGCGACAATCGCAATCACGGCCCCAAGGGCTGTCAATGCATCAGAAATATTATGTTTAGCGACAACTTTATTTGACATCATTTTCGTTTGTTCAAAAAGTTTAAAATTTAGTAATGCTGAGCCGAAAATCAAGAGCGCTGAAACACCAGCAACGACAGCAGCCAACAAGTTCGGCGCTTCTAGTTGTGGTGAAATCATTTTTTCAATCCCTGCCATAAATGCTTGAATCCCAATATAAAACATGATGAATGAGGCAATCATTGCAGCAATTTGTTCAATGCGTTTATGACCATAGCGGTGATTATCATCCCCAGGGCGACGCGATAGTTTCCCACCAACCAAAATAATGATTGTTGAGACAACATCAGAAGCGCTATTTAAACCGTCCGCAAACAAGGCCGTCGACTGAAAAACTGCAGCGAAGACAAGTTTAGCAATTGCCGTCACAACATAAATTAAAATACTAACATATGAGCCTAAATCAGTGAGAAAATGTTTTCTTCGTTCTTCCATTTCTTTCATCTCCTTTTCTCGCTGTATCATACCATAATTTTTTTGCGAATTGGCGAATCTTACTCATTTAAGCGTAACTTTTCATAACTTCCTCGAATTGTCATTCCTGGTTTCATCACTTTACAAAGCGTTTTTCCTTTTTTAAATGCCCGTTCAAATGGCTTAACCGACTGTTTTATTTCAGGAAAAGTATCATAATGAATTGGAATGACAACTTTAGGTTTAATCCATTTAGTCGCAATAATTGCTTCCTGATAATCCATGGTATACGTGCCACCTATTGGTAAAAAAGCAATATCAAAGCGCGTTTTTTTACTTTTCAACAACTTCATATCTAGTGTCAGCGCTGTGTCTCCTGCGTGGTAAAACCGTCGGTGAAAGAACTCGACAACAAAGCCACCAGCTAAACCTGCTGGTCGCTGCTCACCTGTTGGTGTTTGGATTGTTGAACTATGGACAGCTGTGACTAATTTCACACTCCCAAATGCCGTCTGCACTTTCCCACCAATATTCAAAGCGACTGTTGTGGCTACGCCTGCTTCTTGAGCATACTGGCAAATTTCATAATTAGCGATGAATACGGCTTGCGTCCGTAAGCATAAAGCAATTGCATCACCTAAGTGATCTTCGTGACCGTGGGTTACTAAAACATGTGTCACTTGGATTGATTCTAGACTCACATCTGTCTGCGGATTGTTCGTGATAAAGGGATCAATAACTACCTGATACTCATGATTTCCAAAATATACTGCTGAATGGCCTAAATATGTTAAAAACATACACCCATCCCCCTTTCTCATTCGAGGAACAAAAAAAGGCGAAGATTCCGTCCCTTCGCCTCTCATCTCCCTCTATATGCTCAATATTTTTCAATATTATAGCACGCTATTACTAAAGGGGAAATGATTTTTTATTAATAAACTGTTTTCTTTCCGTGGATTGCTAACTCACGTAATTGACGGACTTCGTTATTTGATAAACGACGCCATTCTCCTGGAGCTAAATCATCTACTGTTAAGAATGAGAAGTGTGTTCGACGTAATTTACGCACAACAAATCCTAAGTTTTCAAACATCCGTTTTACTTGGTGATAACGTCCTTCATGTAAAACAAGGCGGACCATTGATGTATCTGAACGACTATCATATGATAAGACACGTGCTTTCGCTGGTGCGGTAATTCGCCCATCAATATTGACACCTTTTTCCAATTTGAAAATTTCAGCATTTGTTACGTGTCCACGAACTTTCGCAACGTAAACTTTCTCAATTTCTCCACTTGGATGCATCATTAGATTCGCAAATTCGCCATCATTTGTCACAATTAGTGCCCCAGACGTATCATAATCAAGTCGTCCAACTGGATAAATCCGTTGTGCGACATCACGAGTTGAGAAACAATCGGTAATAACCGCACGTTCACGATCATCACTAACCGCTGAAATCATATTTTTTGGTTTGTTTAAAATGAAGTATACTTTCGATTCTGTTTCGATCGGCACACCACTCACTTCAACTTTCTCATGTCCTTCAATTTTCGTTCCTAGTTCACGAACAACTTTTCCATTAACGGTAACTTGTCCTTTTAAGATCATTTCCTCAGCTTTACGGCGCGAGCAAACTCCTGCATTTGCAATTACTTTTTGTAAACGTTCTGCCATTTTTTCTTCCTCCTATTATCTTCTCGACAATATTTTTGCTTTCTAAGTATAACAGAGTTTGCTCCCTTGCGGTGCAGAAAGGATATTAAAAATTAAAAAGCGAGCGATTTCCAAAAAAAGCGCATCAAAAAAGTAGCACATAATGTGCTACTTTTTTCGCTTATGCTAAGCTTGAAATGACCCAATCAACTAACGCATCAGCTGGTTTGAATCCAGCTTCGCTGTTTTTGATTTTTCCATCAGCAACAACGAATAAGCTTGGTACGCTCATTACTCCATATTGTTGCGCTAATTGTGGTAATTCATCAACATTCACTTTTAAAATTTCTACGTCTGATCCTGCTAATGTTGGTGTTACTTCCTCTAACACTGGTAATAACATTTGGCATGGTCCACACCATGTTGCATAAAAATCAACTAAATATTTTCCACTTGCTACTTTTGCTTGAAACTCTTCAACGGTTGTTACTGTTACTGCCA
>JBOFQK010000192.1:0-1299 GCA_051660865.1 Culicoidibacterales bacterium
CGGCCAAAGGCGACGAGTTCTTCGACGGTAATTCGCATTGTCATTTGATTTGCTTGTTTCAAAATCGCTAATTGTTTCGCTAACTGCTCATCTTTTTGTTTGAAAATATTCAAACCTTGTAACTCGACTTCACCACTGCTTGGTTTTAATAAGCGGCTCATCATCGCGAGCACGGTACTTTTCCCGGCTCCATTTGGTCCGATTAATGACGTAAATGTTCCTGGTTTAATTGTGAAAGAAACGTCATCAACGACGACTTTTTTATCATAGATTTTCGTTAAGTTTTTGATTTGCATCATCATTGTTTATTTCCTTTCCAAAGTAAGTAGATGAAGTAGATTCCACCGACAAGATTAATCACGACTGTTAATGGCGCACTGAGCGTAAAGACGTGCTCAACAATAAATTGACCACCGATTAAAATCGCTAAGCTTAAAATCATCGCAGCGGGTACGAGGATTTGATGGCGGTACGTCGCAAAGAGTTGATACGTCACATTGACAACGAGCAGGCCTAAGAACGTTAATGGACCTACGAGTGCAGTTGACAAAGCAATCAAAATAATTACGACGAGCAAGACTTGCCGGACAACTTGTTCATAATTAACACCGAGGTTAATTGCTTGTTCGCGACCTAAGCTCATGACATCGAGTTTGCGCCAGAAGCGACTGAGAAGCCCGATGGCAATGATAAATAGACCAACGGCGAGCCAAAAGACGTCCATATCAATATTCGTAAAGCTTGCGAATGATTTATCTTGAATCAATAAAAATTCATTGGGATCAAGCATCATTTGCATGAACGAACTCATGCTTTGGAAAAAGGTTCCGATGACGAGTCCGACGAGTAAGAGCATGTAAATGTTATGTTTTTGTTTAAACAACAATTTAAATAAAGTCCCTGAGAACCCAATCATTAAGCCGACCGAAATGAGGAAGTTTATTTCTTTCGGGAAATTGACAAGTTGTAATGAACCAAAGATGAAGATTAAACTCGTTTGGAAGAGCATGTACAGCGAATCAAGTCCTAAAACGTTCGGGGTTAAGATGCGGTTTTGGGCTACGGTTTGGAATAATACGGTAGCAATCGCGATACTGCTTCCGCTCAGGGCAATCGCCATTAATCGTTGCGTCCGCTTCGTTAAGGCGTAGGCATAATTACCTTGAATGCCAAAGGTTAAAAATAAGATGATAGCAACTACGGCAATTGCAGCGATAATGAATAACCGGCGTTGATGTTGTTTTTGATTATGCATCATGACGATCCCGTTGCCAATTTGTTGTAAAAGTTTATAAATAT
>JBOFQK010000193.1:0-1001 GCA_051660865.1 Culicoidibacterales bacterium
TCACACAGAACCCTCTGAAGTTGTATCAGCACCAGCGGTAGCTTGTGAACTTGAACTGAATGGTGCATCTGTGACATTTTATAATGGTATTGATAAGCATATTCTTCATGCAGTGTTAGGAGAACTTGGTCGCCATGCTCGTTAATTTTTCAAACGCCAAACATATCTTTATTGTTTGTGGTCATACAGATATGCGCCGTGGCATAGATGGACTCGCAAATATTATTACTGAACAATACAATCTTGATCTTTTTCAAGAAGATGCTATTTTCTTGTTTTGCGGTCGGCGTCGTGATCGCTATAAAATCTTGCATTGGGATCGTGATGGATTCGCATTACTGTACAAGCGCATTGAAGATGGAAATCTTCAATGGCCTCGTGATCAGGATGAAGTACGCCAATTATCAGCTCAACAATTACGTTGGCTTCTTGAAGGGTTATCTGTCCAACAACCACGAGCGATTAAAAAGCCAAGAATTGGTTCAATCACATAAAAAAGGTGCGATAATCGCACCTTTTAATTGAATATTATGTATATTTATGGTATAATGTAATAAGCAAATTAACGGAAGCATTGGTGAATGATATGACTGAGATGGTAGAATATTTAAAGGAACAGAATAAAGAACTCACGAAAAATTTTGATGAACTCACAACTCAAAATAAATTACTCATGAAACACATTGATCAACTGACAGAACAAATTGCAGTGATGAATCAACGTTTTTTTGGTCGTAAAAGTGAAAAATGTATTCCTGAAAATCAAACATCGCTTTTCGATGATTATTTGACACCTGAAGAATCAGTGTTGCTTGCGAAAATTGAAGCTGAATCAACACCAAAAAGTCGAGTGAAAACGCGAAAGCCTTGAACGAAAGCCGCAACGATTGCGCATTTAGAATCAGAAACCATTGTTCATGAAGTTGATGCTGAGCACTGTACGTGTTTAGCTTGTCAACAACCGATGTCAATTCTTGGTGAAAAGACAGTCCATGAATATG
>JBOFQK010000194.1:0-1228 GCA_051660865.1 Culicoidibacterales bacterium
TCCACCGCACTAATAATTCCGCCGTTGTATCTGAACCAAAACCACCAACATCAGTACCAACTAAGGCAAATCCACTTAAACCTAAGTTTAATTGCTGCGGAATTGCGAGTCGGAGATGTTCCCAAAAGCTATGATTATCACCCGTCCAAAACGTCGTATAGCGTTGACTCCCCGCATAAGCGCCACGCGTAATTACAAATGGGCGTTTATTGGTCGCAGCTTTCAAGCCTTCATACGTTGCTTGCGACATGAGATGACCATACACATTATGAATTTCGGCATGCGTCGTGGGCCGACCATCATTTTGAAATTGCACATCCAGTGGCAGCTCGCCTTCAAAACTAGCCGGTTCATTCATATCATTCCAAATCCCAGCTAGACCACAAGCGACATGGTTCGTGAGCTGTTCAGACCACCACGTTCGCACAGCTTGACTACTAAAATCAGGGAATGCCGCAGCCCCTGGCCAAACTTTATTGATATACACGAGTCCATCCTTATCTTTCGCAAAGTACTGCTTTGCGACACCTTCGTCAAATGCAAAATACCCTTGCTCTTTTTTGATTGCCGGATCAATAATAGTGACAACTTTTACCCCTTGTTCGCCGACCGCCGTCACCATTTGCGCCGGTTGTGGGAACCGCGTATGATCCCAAGTGAAAACTTTAAAAGCATCCATATAATCAATATCTAAATGGACACAATCGAGGGGAATCTCATAGGCGCGAAATTTTGCGACGAGCGCTTGCACCCGATCAGCATTTTCATATGACCAACGACTTTGATGATAACCAAGCGTCCATAACTGTGGGAGCGGCGCACGACCAGTTAATTGCGTATAGCGTTGGACAACATCAGTCAACAGTGGTCCAGCGATGAAGTAATAATTTAATCGGCCCTGATCAGCACCAAAATAGTAATAATCACGGTTTTCTTTCCCTAAATCAAAATACGTTTTAAAAGTATTGTCAAAAAATAAACCAAAAGCACCAACATCACGCAACGTCAACATGAACGGGACTGATTTGTACAACGCTTTGTGACTTTCGACATGTGGCGTCGGATCATCAGTATTCCACATCTCATACGCATAGCCGCGTTTATTGAGAAAACCAGTTTTATCACCTAAACCATAGAAGTGTTCATCCCCTTGCATCGTTTTGACCACTTCAATCGCATGCGGTAGCGCCGCTTGAGCAACACAATGCCCTTCAGCCTCAGCACCATG
>JBOFQK010000195.1:0-1113 GCA_051660865.1 Culicoidibacterales bacterium
CCTCTCCAGCGTGAACGACCAGCCTTACCAAGACTCGTATTCATGTGATCTTCATTTCCAACAACGCCAATAGTTGCATAACACTTTTTGTGTATTCGGCGAAGCTCACTTGACGGAAGTTTGATGGAAACATAGTCCCCTTCCTTTGCCGCGACAAGTGCACTTGTACCTGCAGATCGAACTAACTGACCACCTTTTCCAATAGTCAATTCAATATTATGCACAGTAAAACCAACAGGAATTGCTTCTAACGGTAAAGCATTTCCGACTTCTGGAGCAGCGTTTTCGCCAGAAAGAATCTTCTGACCAACTTGCAATCCGCGAGGAGCAAGAATATAACGCTTTTCACCATCTGCATAAAAAATCAATGCAATATTAGCACTACGGTTTGGATCGTACTCAATTGTACGAACAACACCTGGAATTCCGTGCTTATTTCTTCTAAAATCGATGTCACGATACTTTCGCTTGTGTCCACCACCTTGATGACGAACAGAAATACGACCTTTTGCACCGCGTCCACCATTTGCCTTCAACCCATAAGACAAACCTTTATGTGGTTTATCAGTGGTTAATTCATCCCTGCGTAAATCGATCCGTGTTCGAGTTCCCGCAGTTACCGGCTTATATACTTTAAGAGCCATTAGGTTCCCCTTACAATTCCGAGGCTTACGTCAAACGACTAGACGCCTTCGAACACTTTTATAGTTTCGCCAGGCACAAGCTTGACGATTGCCTTTTTCCAACTCGCAGTTCTTCCCGATCGATAACGTACTCGTTTCATTTTTCCAAATACATTCATCACCGTACAATCTGCAACCTTAACATTAAATAATTTTGAAACTGCCTCTTTAATCTGACATTTATTTGCACTTGGGTGCACTTTAAACACATACTTTCCTTGCTCGCGCAATTCAGTTGCTTTTTCAGACAAAACAGGCTCAATAAGGATATCTTCATATATCATTACTCAACATCCTCCTTGTTATAAAATTCAGCAAGGTTTTTCACTGCAGTTTCAAGCATTACAATTTTTTTTCCATAATATAAATCATGTGCTCGCAAGCGATTATATGAAAGAAAAGAAACTTTTGGAAGATTTCGACCAGCTTG
>JBOFQK010000196.1:0-2204 GCA_051660865.1 Culicoidibacterales bacterium
GCCCTTGATTATTCTGATTTGTCGCCTCCACGCTAAATGTTTGGCGTTTTTGATATGTTCCTTGTAAATATTTACTGGCAATTACTTCGAGTGAAAGTCCACTTGTCGTTGAATTATAAAATTCACTTTTACCTTCCAAACCTTTCGATAATACTTTTTCTAAAATTGTATTATCTAGTGTTGTCCCCGCTGTAATTTTTTGATCAAAAAAGACAAGTTGACCACTTTCAGCAAATTCAATGATTTCTTGTGCCTTCCGATTGGTGATATCATTTTCATTGTAATTTAGATTTGCTTGAGAATCGCTCCATTTAAGCAGTAACCCTGTTCCTGCCGTATCCACGTTACAAACTATTGCTGAACTTTTACACTCTTTCCCATTATCAACAATGGCACTGTACGGACGTTGCCCTGATCCGGTAAAATCACTTGTATACTGATTATCAATTTGAATCACATCATAATATCCATTCAATTTTGTCGTTTTTCCAATAAATTCGGGCATGGTTATCCGCTCAAGTAAAATATGTATTTTTGAGCCATCAATTGTTACCTCTCGCGGCACTGTTTCTGTTAATGTATAGTTATGTTCCCCTGGCACGATTTTTAACACTTTAATTGGGTTTTCTGCTGAACTCCCAATTTCGCCTAAAATTGCTTGTGGTTGGACTGTTTGCGCTACAGCTAACAACGGTTGTCCGGTTGTGAAGACTAATAGTAAGGCCAATAAAAATTGACAAATTAATTTGAAATTTCGCATATTACATCCTCCTGATAGTTTCGCATCCGAACCGTTGTCGTTTCACTATATTCGACAGTATGTCGGCCGTTCGGCATTGCTAAATTTAATTCGACAACAATCATATTTGCTTCTGTACTGTCAAAAGTAAATTGAACATTTTGTAAATACCTTGCGAGTTGATGACTATCTTGCATTAGTTTATCACCAACTTGTGCAAAGATAGTCTGTTGACCATCTAATTGACAAACCTGTAAAGATTGCTGATTCTCACCGATTGCAACCTTCATCGCCCCATATGTTTCTTGATTTAATTTCTCGACAATCATCGTTACTTCTCGTTGTAACTGTGCCCGAACATTTTGATGATTCATCCCATTTAAATTGACCATAAAAAACTGCATAATCACACTCAG
This sequence comes from Culicoidibacterales bacterium, assembly GCA_051660865.1. GTDB lineage: Bacteria > Bacillota_I > Bacilli_A > Culicoidibacterales > ZOR0006 > ZOR0006. The sequence goes on from JBOFQK010000196.1 coordinate 1,156, forward strand.
AAGTAAACCAGTTAGCGCTAAAATCGCTAAAAGTTCAACTAGCGTAATACCTTTTTCCGTTTTTAGCTGCATCTTGCTCTCTCCTTACTTGATTAGTTTCCAACGTTCTAATAATACAAATTCTTTTGGTGGATAATAGCCAAATTCTTCTCCGTTAGAAACCGTCAATGTTTGGCTTCCAGTAACAGGTAAAAAGACGCCAGCAAGTTTATCACCACCGAATTTTTTTAAAATTTCTTCAAAATTATCATCTAACCTAATTAATACTTTTGCGCTTCCTGTAATCGTCACATCTCCATTCGCAATGACAGCCCCTGGAAATTGATAATTATTATCTGTATTATTTTGAAAAACAACGTCTCCTGCAGTTAAAATTAGCCGGCGTTTATACTGATTCAATTGCATGCAAATAACTTCTTTGCCGCTAGTATCAACTGATGGACAACCTTCGTTTTTACCCACAACATAAACCGTTTTTTCAGGATCCGGATTATAAATCAGACTATCATTTGCTTGTTCATCCCAGTCGACTTTATTTTCAACTTGAATTGGTTCTCCCTTAGTGAAATCAAGAATATTTTCAATTCCCCAAGCATCTGCTCCGTATTGATCATAAATTGCTTGTAACTCTTCAGATGTCGCCACATTTTCATAACCTAAGCGGTATACTTGTTTCGCATATTCGGGTTGTTTTTGCTTTTGCATGTCAGTAATTTTTTGACTTGTATCTGCATCAGGAATTTTGACTGCCAATTTACCATTTTCCATATATAACAATGATCCTGCTGCTGTTGCGTTAGCCGCTATCACATTGAAGTTGGGATTAAACTTAATATATTGTTGGTTTTCATTCAATTTTTCAGCAATGATCTTAAAATATTTCGCTTTCTCTTCAGCGCTCCATTCTTTGACTGAATTCAAATTTTTGACACCGGTAATCACTTGCAGTGGTTCATAATATTCATAGACAAGCTCACTACATTTTCCAATCCCAGCATTAGAAAAATCACTACATACACTTTGTAATTCACTCACTGGAATTGTATAGG
>JBOFQK010000197.1:0-12223 GCA_051660865.1 Culicoidibacterales bacterium
TCTTTTTTTTATGAGTGACTGACCGTGGTCTTGCGAAGCAAGAGCGAATGCGGCAGGCAAAAAAGAAACAAGGTACACATCAAAATGATTGGTGGTACCTTGTTTTGTTTTGCGAGCATTCGCAACGGACAGCACGTTACAGAAAATATTCATAAACAAAAGAAAAGCACCGAGCAGGTGCTTTTTTTGTAACCAGAAATAAAGGGGCTACCAAAAAATAAAGGAGTGATGACGTAGTAAGAAGATCTCCTTACACTTACTATATCGCCAAAAAAATGAAAAGTAGGACAAATAAGAAAGTTTTTTTAAAGTGAAAGGATAATTTCTTATTTTGATTAGTTATAAGATTTTTTTGTTTTTATTATTTTTAGACAATAATGTAGTATAATAGAGAAGATAAAGTAAGTTTATAATTAAACAATAAAGGATGAGTAAAATGACAGTTGAACAATTTACGAATGCACTATTAGAGCATGGAATTAATTTAGATGAACAACAATTAGAACAATATAATCGCTACTGGGAACTACTAGTTGAGTGGAATGAAAAAATGAATTTAACTGGGATTACTGAAAAAGAAGATGTTTATTTGAAACATTTTTATGATTCATTAACACTGGCTTTTCATTTTGATATAACGAAAATAACAACAATGTGCGATGTAGGAAGCGGGGCAGGATTCCCAGGTATTCCTTTGAAAATTGCATTTCCACACCTAAATTTAACAATTGTAGATTCATTAAACAAACGAATTACATTTTTAAATACAGTTGTATCTGAATTAGGTTTAGAGAACGTGAATCCAGTCCATGCGCGAGCAGAAGAATTTATTGAACATAATAGAGAAAGTTTTGATTTAGCAACAGCACGTGCGGTGGCACGTTTAAATATGCTTGCTGAATTATGTTTGCCATTTGTTAAGGAAAAAGGATATTTTGTGGCAATGAAAGGTGCTTCAGGTACTGAAGAATTAACAGAAGCGGAAGCTGGGCTTAAACTATTAGGTGGGAAAATAATAGAAGAAGTTACATTACAATTACCGGAAGAAGAGAGCCAACGATCTATTATTATTGTTGAAAAAGTAAAAAAAACACCGAAAAAATATCCGCGCTCATTCGGTCAAATTAAGAAAAAACCGTTATAGTTATAAATGAAAAAAAGGAGAAAAATATGGGTCTTTTTGATTTCTTAGGAACGAAAAATACAGCAATAACGGAGGATGATAAACAAAAGATTGAAGAAATTGCTATTAGTGAAATTATCGCAAATCAGTATCAACCTCGGCAAGTTTTTGATGAGCAAGCATTAGAAGAGTTAGCAGCATCGATTCAAGAGCATGGTATTTTACAACCTATTGTTGTTCGAAAAACACAAGAAGGAAAGTATGAAATTATCGCTGGTGAACGTCGTTTCCGTGCATCACAAAAAATTGGAGCAACTACTGTTCCGGTTATTATCAAAGATATGAGTGATGAACAATCGGCAGCTTTGGCGATTATTGAAAATATTCAACGTGAAAATTTATCAGTAATTGAGGAAGCAACAGCATACCAAAAGTTAATGAGTTTACACGGCCTAAAGCAAGAAGAGTTAGCAAAAAGAATTGGAAAGAGCCAATCAACGATTGCAAATAAACTACGATTATTAAAATTATCATCAGTTATCAAAGATGCTTTAAATCAAAAGGTCATTACTGAACGTCATGGACGAGCATTGCTACGAATCGAAGATAATCAACAGCGAGAAGAATTACTGCAGTTTATTATTGATAATCAGCTTAATGTTGCTCAAACTGAATTGTTAATTAAACAACAGCAAGAAGAGATAACAGCTAAAGATGAAGAGTCAACAACAGAAAATAAAAAACCACTTATTAAAAAGCGGCCAAGTAAAGATATTCGACTAGCAATGAATACAATAAAGCAAACAATTACTCAAATTAAAACATTCGGTCAAAAAGTAGAAGTTGCTGAAGTAGAGCATGATGAGTACTATGAAGTAACAATTCGAATGCCAAAAGTATAAAGGGGGGGAGTCTTTTCACATATTTTGTGAAAAGCGTAATAAATGAAAGTTATTGCAATTACAAATCAAAAGGGCGGGGTTGGAAAAACAACGTCAACAGTAAATATGGCAGCAAGCCTTGGTGTATTAGGGTTTAAAGTGTTGATGATTGATATGGATCCACAAGGAAATGCAACGACAGGACTTGGAATTAGTAAAGCTGATTTAAAGGCTTGCATTTATAATGTTTTAGTTGATGAACGATCGATTGAGGAAACAGTGGTTCAAACATCATTTGAAAATCTTTGGGTTGTACCTGCAACAATTAATTTATCGGGTGTTGATCTTGAATTAGCAAGTGTTATTGGGCGTGAGACACGATTAAAACAAGCAATTGAAGATATGCAAATGAACTTTGATTATGTTTTAATTGATTGTCCACCTTCTTTAGGATTACTAACGTTAAATGCTTTGACGGTTTCTGAAAGTATTATTGTACCAATTCAAGCTGAATATTATGCACTTGAGGGTTTAACACAATTACTAAATACAATTCGCTTAGCACAACGGCATTTAAATAAAGCGCTTGTGATTGAGGGTATTGTTTTAACGATGGTAAATAAAACGAACTTAAGTGCTGAAGTTGAAGAGGAAGTTCGAAATATTTTTGATAAAAAAGTTTATAGTACAACGATTAGCCGTGGTGTGCGTTTAAGTGAAGCACCAAGTTATGGACAACCGATTTATTATTACGATCAACGTTCGCGCGGAGCACAAGAGTACTTGGAATTAGCGAAGGAAGTGATAAAAAATGGCAACTAAGAAAAACTCGGGATTAGGCAAGGGGTTAGAATCATTATTTTCGGTAAACGGATTCGATGATATGATTAAAGTTGATGAAGTTGAAGAAATCAAAGGCTATGATATAGAACTAATTAATTTAAATCAACTGCGACCGAATCCATATCAACCACGACATACTTTTGATGAACAAGCATTACAAGAATTAGCAGATTCAATTGTACAACATGGTGTTTTTCAACCAATTATTGTTCGAAAAGGTGTCATCGGCTATGATATTTTAGCGGGTGAACGTCGATTCCGTGCTAGTCAATTAGCAGGATTAACAACGATTCCAGCAATTGTGAAATCATTTACCGAAGCGCAAATGATGGAAATGGCATTATTAGAAAATCTTCAACGTGAAGATTTAACAATTATTGAAGAGGCACATGCGTACCAAATGTTAATTAGTAGCTTGGGTCTGACCCAAGAAGCACTAGCAAAACGTGTGGGGAAGAGTCGTTCACATGTAACGAATACATTACGTTTATTACAATTACCAACACATATTCAAGCGCAAATTGAATTAGGTGTATTAACAATGGGACATACTAAAATTCTAATTGGTCTTGGAGATGAGCAAATTTTACAACAAATAGTTGATCTCATTATTAAAGAAAATTTGAGTGTTCGCGAAACAGAAAAGCTAGTTAGAAGCTTACAGAAATCCCCAAATAAAAAATCAATTTTACCGAATAGCTTAAGTCCAGATGTTGAAATTTTTCAAAATCGACTTTCGCAGTTAATGGGAACGAAAGCTTTAGTAAAATATGAAAATGGAAAAGGGAAAATCGAAATAAAATTTACAAGTGATGATGATTTCAATCGTATTTTAGAAGCACTTGGATTACTTGAGGTTTAAGAATGGAACAATTTTTAGTAGCGCTGGAAATAAAGCAACTTTTAACGCCGCTACTAGATTTTTTGCTAGAAAAAATCTGGGAAGTGGCATTTGTTTTATTGGCAGTATTTTTAACGTGGTTTTGTTTGCGAATTTTACGCAATTTCATTTATCGAACGATTCGTATCAATGAAAATCATGATATGCAAAATTTAACACGGAAACAACGATACTTGATGACTTTTGTCAAAGTTTTCTTCAATATTATTCAATATTTAGTATGGTTTATTATCTTTATTCAAATTTTAGCAGTTGTTGGAATTCAAACAAATTCACTAATTACAATATTAGGAGCTACTGGATTAACAATTGGGATTATTATTCGAGATATTTTTATTGATATTATGAATGGGTTCTTGATTTTGACAGAAGACCAGTTTCGTGTTGGGGATTATGTAACCATTAATAATTTTTCAGGATATGTTCAAGAAATTGGAATCCGGACAACAAAAATAGTATCAACTAAGGGTGATAATATTGTCATTGCGAATCGAAATATTACTAATGTGATTACTTATCCAGAGGATAGTTGGAAAAATACGATTGAATTAGAAATATCATTGAATATTCTTGAGGTATTTGAACAAGAAATTGATACAATTTTAGCAGAGGTATTAGTTGATGAACAAGAAATTACAGCGTTAAAATATGATGGGGTTCATCAAATTTACAACGAATATGTAATTTGTCGTATTCAAGTAACTGCAGGATTTAATGATCAATGGAGAATTCGAAAAATGATACTAAATGCAGTGAAACCACATATTTTAACTTTAAAAAAAGTCGAAAATAAGAAAGGTGAAAATAATGGAGAAGCTTAGTTATCAATTAAATGACTGTGTTGAAATGAAAAAAGGACATCCTTGTGGGGCGAATTCGTGGGAAATAATCCGATTAGGTGCAGATATTCGTTTGAAATGTACAAACTGTGAACGGAGCGTATTATTACCTCGAAGTGAATTTGAAAAAAAAGTCAAAAAAGTTATTTCAAAAGCAGATTAAAAGAAAGTGTCACTGGTTGTTCTTTTGAATATTTTTTGCTATAATACCCTTTGGTGTGAGAAATCAGGCCGAATTTTTAAGAAAAATATATATGCTTCGTATAATCCCGTTAATATGGTGCGGGAGTCTCTACCTGGTTGCCGTAAATAACCAGATTACGAGTGCATAGGTCATAGAACACATTAAACAAATGAAAAATCCTTGTCGATAAGTAAGGACAATTTTCGTCTGCTTGATATTTTTTGGTTGTGCGCCTACGCCTCGTATTCACTATGGGGTATTTGTATACTCTTTTCAGAAAAGGAGCACACATATATGCCAATGAATAAGAAGTATGATGTAATTATTGTCGGAGCTGGTCCGGCAGGGATTTTTTTAGCGTATGAGCTTTACTTACAAAATCCAGAATTAAAAGTATTATTAGCTGATAAAGGTCATGCAATTCAGCAACGACGCTGTCCAATTTTAGAGGGACGAATTCAAAAATGTCCAGTCGCGAATGGAAAGAAAGAGTTTGCAGGCTGTTTACCAGCATGTTCAATTACTGCTGGATTCGGTGGTGCAGGCGCATACTCAGATGGGAAATTTAATATTACTTCGGAGTTTGGCGGATGGATGACAGATTATTTACCGGCTTCTGAAGTTGAAGAATTAATTCGTTATGTTGATGAAATTAATTTAAAACATGGCGCGACAGTTTCGATAACTGATCCAACGACTGAAAAAGTGAAAGAAATAGAAGAGCGTGGTTATGCACGTGGTTTAAAATTATTACGTGCTGAAGTACGTCACCTGGGAACGGAGCAGAATCTTCAAATTTTAACTGATATTTATCATTATTTAGCAGATAAAATTGATTTTGCTTTTAAAACAGAAATCAAAGATTTAATTATCGTTGATGGTGTTGTTCAAGGTGTGCAAACAGCGAATGAAGATATTTATGCAGATATTGTTGCAATTGTACCAGGTCGTGATGGATCAAAATGGTTAACAAAAGTAATGAATAGCCACAAAATTCCGATGAAAGCAAATCAAGTTGATATTGGTGTTCGAGTTGAAACGAGTGATGTCGTAATGAGAGAAATTAACACGCACTTATATGAAGGTAAATTTATTTATCGAACAAGTGTTGGAACAACAGTACGAACATTCTGCTCAAATCCATCTGGTCATGTTGTAGTCGAAAATCACAGCGGAATTATGTTAGCTAATGGTCACGCTTTTAAAGATCCAAAGTTAGGTTCAAAAAATACTAACTTTGCATTACTTGTTTCACATCAGTTTGACGAGCCTTTTAATGAGCCAACAGAATTTGCTCATGATGTGAGTCGTTTAGCTAACCGGTTATCAAACGGAAGTATCATTGTGCAAACATATGGTGATATTTTAAAAGGTCGGCGAACAACACCGAAACGACTAAAAGAAGCGTTTATTGAACCAACACAAAAAACAGCAGTTCCAGGAGATTTAGGTTTAGTTTTACCATACAATACGATGAAGTCGTTAATTGAAATGGTTGAGGCATTAGATCATGTCACACCAGGAATTGCGAATGAACATACATTATTTTATGGAGTAGAAGCCAAATTTTATTCTGCTCGTCCAAAAACGGATAATAAATTTGAAACACAAATTTCAGGATTATACGTTGGGGGAGATGGTGCAGGAATTACACGTGGCTTAGCGCAAGCTGGTGCAAACGGTGTAATTATTGCTCGAAATATTGTAGATAAATTAGCAAAAAAGTAAAATAAAAAGCGTTGAAAATTGGAAGGAGGCAGCTTGTGGCAAGAGCCGACAAGCGATGTCAGTATGAGTACAGTAGCAGTAGTAGGAACTCAATGGGGAGACGAAGGAAAAGGAAAAATCACTGATTATTTAGCCCAAGAAGCGGATGTAGTAGTTCGTTACCAAGGTGGAGATAATGCCGGTCATACAGTTGAATTTAATGGTCAACAATTTAAAATTCGTTTAGTCCCATCAGGTATTTTCAATGCGAAAATGGTTATTATGGGTAATGGTATGGTTATCAATCCAAAAACACTAATTGGTGAAATGACGATGTTGACTGAGCGTGGCATTGACGTTAGTAAATTATTAATCAGTGATCGTGCCCACTTAATTTTACCGTATCATCCAGAAATTGATGAAATTCAAGAAGATAAAAAAGGTGAATTGAAAGTCGGAACAACAAAACGTGGAATTGGTCCAGCATATATGGATAAATTTGCACGTATTGGGATTCGGGTTGGTGAATTGAAAGATCCTGAATTATTTGCTTTAAAATTACGAATTAATTTAGATGATAAAAATGAATACTTGCTCGCTAACGGAAAAGAACCATTCGATTTTGATGCTGTGTATGCAGAATATATGGAATATGCTCAATTTTTACGCCCGCATATTATTGATGCAAGTTATGTATTAAATAAAGAAATTGATAATGGAAGTAAAGTTTTATTCGAAGGTGCTCAAGGTGTTATGCTTGATATTGATCATGGAACGTATCCTTATGTGACGTCATCAAATCCTTCGGCAGCGTCGATTCCAGTTGGAGCGGGAATTCCACCACAATCAATTCACGAAGTACTAGGAATTGTGAAAGCTTACTCAACACGTGTTGGTGATGGTCCATTCCCAACCGAGTTTGATGATGCAGTTGCCCACGGAATTCGTGAACGCGGTCGTGAATACGGAACGGTAACAAAACGTCCGCGTCGTATTGGGTGGTTTGACGCAACAATTATTCAACATACACGTCGTGTAAGTGGTTTAACGGGATTATCAATTATGCTACTTGATGTTTTAACTGGTGTGGAAGAGTTGAAAATCTGTACTGGTTATCGTTTAAATGGTGAAGTTATTGAATATGTCCCATCATTAATTAATGAATTTGCAAGTTGTGAGCCAATTTACGAAACAATGCCAGGATGGAATGAAGATATTACGGCAGTGACAAGTTTTGCACAATTACCACTAAATGCGCAAAATTACTTGAAACGAATTGAAAAATTAGCAAACGTGCCAGTTGTAATGTTTAGTGTCGGACCAGACCGAGAACAAACAATTCGTTTAAAACCAATTTTCAAATAAAAAAAGTCGACTCTGTCGACTTTTTTTATTTGCTTCTCTATCTTTTGATAAATCATTCTTGTATAATAAAACAAATTTAACAACAGGGGGTGGCCAAAATGATTAAGATTGGAAGAATTACCTTGGGAGTAACTGTTATCTTAATTGGAGTGATTTGGATTGTTAGTATTACTAATCCAGGGTTAGCAAATCAATTGAGTGTGTATTGGCCAATTGTCTTTATTTTTTATGGCTTAGAAGTAATTATTAGTAGTTTTTTTCACTCAGATAAAAAATTGAGTATCGGCTTATTAATCTTATCAATTATTCTTGCTTTTTCAGCTAGTAATTTAATTGAAAATCGTCGATTTGATTGGCAGTTTATTTGGACAGTTGATGGGATTTTTGAAAATGGGATAACAGAACAAGTAGAAATTGTTCAACCGATAGGTGAAGCAAAAAATGTGCAAGTTACAGTTCCAAATGGAAGAATCGAAGTGTTACTGAGTGATGATGAAAATTTGCATTTTATAGGTAATGCGATTTGGCAAAAAAATAAGACAGTACCAACGGTAATTTTTGAACGTGAAGGAGATCAATGGCAACTGACAGATGATAAGTTAATTGGATTAAATGGAAAACTATTTTTGCCAAAGACGATAACGCAATTTAATTTTGAAAGTAGTAATGGCTCAGTAAAAATCGAACCAGAACTTGTAAATCTACTCATTCAAGCGAAAACAATGAATGGTGTTCTTGAAATCAATGGGGGAAAACAAGTTAGTAGTGAAACAGTTAATGGTGATATTCGTATTGCTGGTGTTGAAAGAGTAAGTGCTAAAACCGTTAATGGAGAAATTTCAGTATCTCATTCGCTACTTTCACAATTAGATTTAGAAACAGAACAAGGATCAATTACGATTGATACAAATGAAGTAATTGCGGCAACAATCCGGAGTGTAAGCGGAGAAATTGAGTTGCGAACAAATCAAACGAGCTATCGGATTCAAGCACAAACTGTGAGTGGAGAAATCGAGTTGTTCAATCAAGTGTATGGAAATAATATTGTTGTAGTGGAAAATAATCCTGTAGCTAGTATTCTATTGGAAACGACAAATGGCGATATTGAAGTCAATTATAAAGGGGAATAAAATAAAATGGAGTTAGTGTATGCGAATCAGCAATTTAGTGACGAGTTTAAAAAACATAGTGAGTGGATTGGTCAAATTTTAGGAAAAGAAATGATTCTAATTGAACACATTGGAAGTAGCGCAGTCCCAAATTTACTGACTAAACCAATTATTGATATTTTGGTTGTTGTTCAAGAAATTGAGAAAATCGATGTGACTTATCCGCTGTGGGAAGTTGAAAATTTCGAAGTTAAAGGTGAGTTTGGGATTCCATATCGTCGCTATTTTTGTAATGAACAAGCTGATTTTGGGGTGCATGTTCACATCTATGATCAGTTTTCAAAAAAAGAAATTTTACGTCATTTAGCAGTTAGAAATTTTTTACGTACACATCCGGATATTTGTGTTGATTATAGTGAATTGAAACAGCAAATTATCAACAAAAATTGTAACCGTGCTGAATATCAACAACAAAAATCTAAGTTCATCGGTGCCGTTGAGCAGCTTGCGCTTGTTTGGGAAGAGACGTTTAAAATTCCGAATAAAAATTAAAAATTATTACTATCTTACGCATAAGAGCTAAAATCTTAATGATGCTTAATCAGATTTATTTGCCGAAAAGCTGAGATGTCTGTATAATAATAGGAGAAATTTTGAAATTAAAAAAAGGAAGTGCACACAATGGCATTAACAGCAGGAATCGTTGGTTTACCTAACGTAGGAAAATCAACATTATTTAACGCAATTACAAAAGCGGGAGCATTAGCCGCAAATTATCCGTTCGCAACAATTGACCCAAACGTTGGAATGGTTCAAGTTCGTGATTCACGTCTAGATAAATTAACAGAATTAGTTAAACCAAATAAAACAGTACCGACAACATTTGAATTTACTGATATTGCTGGACTTGTTCGTGGAGCTTCACAAGGTGAAGGGTTAGGAAATCAATTCTTAGCACATATTCGTCAAACAGATGCAATCTGTCAAGTTGTCCGTTGTTTTGATGATAAAGATATTATGCACGTTGATGGTGAAGTTGATCCAATTCGTGATATTGAAACAATCAATTTAGAATTAATTTTTGCTGATATGGATAGCGTGCAAAAGCGTATGAAAAAGCAAGCAAAACAATATCAAATGAAAGATAAAGAAGCATTAATTGAATACCCAGCACTAGAGCGATTATTAGCAGCGTTTGAGGCAGGGTTAGCAGCACGTACAGTTGAATTAAACGAACCAGAAATGAAAGTTATTAAAAACTTGAGTTTATTAACAATCAAGCCGATTTTATATGTTGCCAATGTTTCAGAAGATGACATTGCTAGCGGTGAAGACAATGACTATGTTAAAAAAGTTCGTGAGTTTGCAGCAACAGAAAATGCCGAAGTCATTGTTGTTTGTGCACAAATTGAGGCTGAATTAAGTGAATTAGCTGATGAAGAACGCGATGAGTTCTTAGCAGATATGGGAATTGAAGAAAGTGGAATTGATAAACTGACACATGCAGCATATCACTTACTTGGATTAGGAACATACTTTACAGCTGGTGTTCAAGAAGTTCGAGCTTGGACGTTCCGTCGTGGGATGAAGGCGCCAGAATGTGCTGGAATTATTCACTCTGATTTTGAGCGTGGATTTATTCGTGCTGAAGTTGTTGCTTATGATGACTTAGTAGAATATGGTGGTGAAAAAGGCGCACGTGAAGCTGGAAAGTACCGTCTAGAAGGAAAAGAATATATCATGAAAGATGGCGATGTAGTTTTATTCCGCTTCAACGTCTAATCAAAACAATGGTCATTTATTACAAATGGCCATTTGTTTTTTTCACTTTTAATTTAATTTTGAAGGTAGGACGTTTACTTTCAAAATGAGCTATGTTACAATAATTCGGTGAGTAATACGATATTACTCCTTCTTGCTCTGTAAAAAGTGCAGGGCCGTAAGACCATAAGGAGGTGCAAGACTATGAACAAATACGAAATCATGTATGTCGTTCGTCCAAATATGGAAGAAGAGGCATTCAAAGCAATCGTTGAACACTATAACACAGTGTTAACAGAGAACGGAGCGGAAGTTGTTAAAACTGACGTTTGGGGATTACGTGAATTAGCATATGAAATCCAAAAGTTCAACAAAGGATTCTATGTTTTATTAGACGTAAATGCTGGTGTTGAAGCTATTAACGAATTAGATCGTTTAATGTTAATCAGCGAAGATGTTATTCGTCACGGAATTTTCCGCGCTGAAGCTTAATTAAAATCTTGAAAACAGGTGATCAGTTATGATTAATCGTGCGACACTTGTTGGCCGTATCACAAAAGATCCTGAGTTACGTTATACAAGTAATAATGTAGCTTCAGTATCGTTTACGATTGCAGTCAACCGTACTTTTACGAATCAAGCAGGAGAGCGCGAAGCAGACTTCGTTCCTTGCATTGCTTGGAGAAAACAAGCAGAAAATTTAGCAAACTTCGTTCGTAAAGGAGCACTTATCGGTATCGATGGGCGCTTACAAACACGAACTTACGATGCACAAGACGGATCAAAACGTTTTGTTATGGAAGTCGTCGCTGACAGCGTTCAATTTCTTGAATCGCGTGGGAGTCGTCAAGATGCAAATGCTGGACAATATGGACAGCAACAACAGCAGCCAATGATGAATCAGGGAATGAACAATATGGGAATGCAACAACAGCAACAACCATTTGTTCAACAGCAGCAGCAACAGCCAATGCAACAACCTGTTCAACAGCCGGCTTTTGAATCACATCAAGAGTTTAACTTTAATCAGCCACAGCCGATTATTGATATCTCTGATGATGATTTACCATTCTAAAATTAATGGAGGAATACAACATGGGAGTTCGTCGTCATAAACGTCGCCGTAAAGTATGTTACTTTACAGTGAACAACGTGAAAACAATCGATTACAAAGATACTGACTTATTAAAAAAATTCGTATCTGACCGCGGTAAAATTTTACCACGTCGTGTAACTGGTACTTCAGCTAAGTACCAACGCCAATTAACAGTAGCTATCAAACGCTCACGTCAAATGGCTTTATTACCATACGTAGTTGAGTAATAAGTAAAAAAAGCAGCAAGCAATTGCTGTTTTTTTTTGAAAAAAGAGAGAAAATAAAAACAATAAAAGTTTTTTCAAAAAAGTTCTTGACGGGAAGAGGAATGAGTGATATCATAATACTTGTCCTTAAGGAAAGCAAACAAAAGCAACTGAGAGGGACAAATGTTTTTTGAAAACTAAATGAAAT
>JBOFQK010000198.1:0-20385 GCA_051660865.1 Culicoidibacterales bacterium
ACTTCTCCCATTAACCAGTTCGCTGCTTGCTTCGGATTCGCACCAGCATCAACTGTTGCATCAAAGAAATCTGATGTTTCTTTTGACAATGTTAAAACATGAGCATCATATGCTGTTAATTCTAGGGCGTTTTCATAACGTAAACGACGTTGTTGTGGTAATTCCGGTAATGATGCTTTCGCACGCTCAATCCATTCATGATCAATATAAAGTGTTGATAAATCAGCTTCAGGGTAGTAACGATAGTCACTTGCTCCTTCTTTAATACGCATTAAGACCGTTTGCCGTGCTGCTTCATCAAAACGACGTGTTTCTTGTTGTAACACTTCACCAGCTAACAATGCTTTTGTTTGCCGCGTAATCTCAAATTCAATTCCTTTTTGAATATTTGAAATCGAGTTTAAATTTTTCAACTCAGATTTTGTTCCAAATGCTTCTTGACCAATTGGACGAATTGACACGTTGGCATCACAACGCATTGAACCTTCTTCCATCTTTACATCTGAAACATCTGCATAAAGTAAGATAGCACGTAATTGCTCAATATATGCTGCTGCTTCTTCAGCTGTATGAATTTCCGGTTCCGAAACAATTTCAATTAATGGTGAACCTTGGCGGTTTAAATCGACAAGTGAATACCCATCATAATGCGTTGATTTCCCCGCATCTTCCTCGATGTGTACACGTGTCACGCCGATCCGCTTTTTCACGCCATTCACTTCGATTTCAATATACCCATTGCGTCCGATTGGTGTTCGGTCTTGAGTAATTTGATAACCTTTGGGATTGTCAGGATAGAAATAGTTTTTACGGTCAAAACTCATTTCATGAGTAATTTCACAATTTAATGCTAGTGCAGCACGTAAAGCTTGATCAACAATTGTTTTATTTAATGTTGGTAAAACCCCAGGATATCCCCAGTCGATTACGTGTGTCATTGAGTTTGGTGTTTCTCCATACGCATGTGGCGCTGGTGAGTAAATTTTTGCAGCTGATTTAATCTCGGCATGGACTTCAATTCCGATAATTGTTTCAAAATTCATAGGTGTCGCCTCCCGCTATAATGTTGGTCGTTTTTTATGATGATCTGTTACTTGTTCAAATGCGTGCGCAAGTTGATAAAGTTTTGCTTCTCCGAAGTGCTTCCCTGTTAATTGCAGTCCAATTGGTAATCCTTCTGAACTAAATCCAGCTGGAATACTCATTGATGGTAAACCAACTAAATTCGCAGGAATTGTCAAAATATCATTCAAGTACATATCAATTGTTTTCTCTTTATTTTCACCAATTTTAAACGCTGGTGATGTTGTTGTTGGGCCAATAATCGCATCAAATTCTTTGAAAATTGCATCAAAGTCTTCTTTCACAACTGTACGTAACTTCAACGCTTTCATGTAGTAGGCATCGAAATGTCCAGCACTTAAGCAATATGTTCCGATTAAGATTCGGCGTTTTACTTCTTCACCAAAACCTTCGGCACGTGATTTACGGAAAATTGATTCAATATCTGTCGCTTCTGCTGAACGATGACCAAAACGCATCCCATCAAAACGTGAAAGATTTGAACTTGCCTCACTTGGTGCAATAATGTAGTAAGCTGGTACAACGTATTTCAAGTGTGGCATATGCACTTCTTCAACCGTTGCTCCAAGCGAACGATAGACTTCAATTGCTGCTTCAACTGCTGCTTTTACTTCTGGATCAACCATTTCCGACATGTATTCAGCCGGTACTCCAAGACGCATTCCTGCGATTGGTTGTCCTAAGCTTTCAAGATAGTTTGGTACTTCTAATGGTGATGAAGTATTATCCATCGGATCAAGTCCAGCAATTGTTTCAAGCACAACGGCATTATCTTCTACTGTCCGTGAGAAAATTCCAATTTGATCTAAACTCGAAGCAAACGCCACAAGTCCATAACGTGAAATTCGTCCGTATGTTGGCTTCATTCCAACGATTCCTGTTAAGGCTGCTGGTTGTCGTACTGAACCACCTGTATCACTTCCGAGCGCAACTGGAACTAGTCCGGCTGCTACAGCTGCTGCAGATCCACCACTTGAACCCCCAGGTACATAATCTGTATTCCATGGATTACGTACTGGACCAAAATATGATGTTTCGTTTGAAGATCCCATTGCAAATTCATCCATGTTGAGTTTTCCAACTGGAATAGCTCCGGCTGCTACTAACTTTTCAATAACAGTGGCATTGTAAACTGGGTTGAAATTTTCTAACATTTTTGAACCACACGTTGTTCGCAAATCTTTTGTTACAATATTATCTTTAATTCCAATTGGAATTCCGTGTAATACGTGTTGAACTGGTTTTTCATCAAGGGCTTTTGCTTGTGCTGTTGCTGCCTCTTCGTTTAAAGTGACAAAGCTATTTAACACGTGATCATGATCGGCAATTTTTTGGTAACTTTCGGCTACTAATTGCGACGGCGTCACTTCTTGGTTTTTCATTAATTTATTTAATTCACGAATCGAATTGTTTAACATCATCTTTCCTCCTTAAATGCAACAAATTATTACGCTTTTAATACAGTCGGCACTTTAATTTGTTGGTCTTGTACTTCTGGGACGTTTGCTAGTAATGGTTCAACATCTGCCGCTGGTTGTGGTTCATCCGTACGGAAGACATTTTGCAGTGGATTTGGATGAATCATTGGTTGAACATGATCTAAATCAAGCTCTTGAATTGTATCTACAAGGTGTAAAATTTCATTAATCTTCTTTGTGACTTGTTCAATGTTTGTTTCGCTCAATTCAATTTTAGCGAGGTCACCAATTTTTATAATATCTTTTGCTTCTAACATTTAACTTCACTCCTTAACCATTAATAATATTGACTTGTGCAATCTCGTCATAATTTTTTTCGATGACTGCACGGATTGTTTGACCATCTTTTACAACAATTTCCAAATTGGTATTAAAAGTATAGCGTTCGTTGACTGCTGCTTCTAAAAACTGCGTCAATCCAACAACTTCCATATACGAGCGTGAACTCACGTTAATTTCAACATAGAGTTGTTCAAGGTTTGTCCCCCACATTGTCGCATAGCCGACAATTCCAACGTTTCCAGGGAAATAGTTGGAAACTTGGGTTTGGAAACTCGTAAATGTATTCGCAATTTCTGGAATTGTTGTTGTTGCCGCATCCGACGGCAATAACAATACTTCCTGATTTACGTTTTCCCAATTCTTAACTGTCGTTTCCCCAGCACTCACCACGGTTGACGCGATATACTTACCAGGAACACTTGAAGTTGCTGCTGCTTGCTTATAAATTCCAAAGACAATCGGAACGTTCACGCGCCCTTTTTCTTGGCGTAAATATTGAGTAATCACATCAGCGGCTTTTGTTGCTTGGTCGATTAAAGTTTGATCGTCATAACAGTGATAACGATCATAGCCTTCTGCACTCGCATAGTATTGACATCCAGTCATTGAGAGACCAATTGAAATCCCACCTAACGTTGAAGTTCCATTATTATCAACTGTGACATAGGTTTGTTCTAAAATGTGCGCTAAGTATTCTGGAACTATTTCTACACCTTCACTCGTTGTCACCTTTACATCACTTGAAGGGTTAAGTCCATTATCAATAAAATTAGGATTATTTTCAACTGCTTTTGCTAATTCAGCTGGTGTTAATTGTTGGCCTAACCAACTGACAAGGGTATCATATTCCAAATTAGTACCATCTTGAAAATAATATGTCTCCGGTTTAAATTGATCCATTGATAAATGGGTAAGTCCTTTTTCAACCGCTTCAACATCTTGGCGGCTTGACAAATATCGCATTAGCAATCCCCGCGATGGACTTGGTGTAAATTGGGTTTTACCATCAACACTCGTTAAAGCTACACGATAATAGCCATTTGTATTCGTCTTAGAGACAACAACTGTTTCTGTTTGAGTTTCTTCTTCAACTGTATCATCTGTTTGACTACAGCCAACAAGTGTAACTAACATACTACACACGGCGAGTGCAAACAAAAAATTCCATCTTTTAGCTTTCAAAAAGTTCAGCCTCCTTCAACACCTGAATTAAATCTTCCTCCGTTAAAATCGGAATTCCTAATTCTTGGGCTTTTTTTAGTTTACTTCCAGCCTCAGCACCTGCAATCACATAATCTGTTTTCTTGCTGACGCTTCCAGTTACTTTTGCACCGAGTTGCTCTAAAAGTTTTTTTGCTTGTGTACGTTTAATTTGCGATAATGTTCCAGTTAATACTGTTGTTTTTCCTTGCAAATAACTTTCACCAACAATTTCCACAACATTCGTGTAGGTTGTATTTACACCTAACGCTTGTAATTGGGCAATCATTTCCTGGTTTTTTTCATCTGCAAACCAACTCACAACAGACTGCGCGATTCTTTGACCAATTTCATCAATTGTTTCTAATTCTTCAGCTGTTGTTTGCGCTAGCTGATCTAAAC
Source organism: Culicoidibacterales bacterium (assembly GCA_051660865.1). Classification (GTDB taxonomy): domain Bacteria; phylum Bacillota_I; class Bacilli_A; order Culicoidibacterales; family ZOR0006; genus ZOR0006. The sequence goes on from JBOFQK010000198.1 coordinate 4,446, forward strand.
TTTGGAAATGTTTTGCTAATGTGGTCGCAACTTTTGCACCAACAAAACGAATCCCAAATCCGAATAATAATTTCTCAAGTGAATTTGTTTTTGAATTTTCAATTGCTGTCAATAAATTTTGGGCTGACTTATCACCTAAGCGTTCTAACGAAGCAATAATTTGATGTTCTAATCGATATAAATCAGGGATCGTTTGGATCAATTGTTCAACATACAATTGTTCAACAATTTTCTCACCTAAGCCATCAATATTCATCGCTTGTCTTGAAGCAAAGTGGACTAAGTTTTCAATGATTTTAGATGGGCATTGAGGATTTTGGCAGTAGTATGCGACTTCTTGTTCCGGTCTCACTAACGTTGAGTGACAACTTGGGCAAGCTGTAATCATCGTAAATGCTTGCGCCTGTTCTGGGCGCTTTGATTCAACAACTGAAACAACTTCAGGAATAATCTCTCCAGCTTTGCGAATGATTACTGTATCGCCAATCCGAATATCACGCTCAAGAATGTAATCTTCATTGTGCAAGGTTGCTCTTTGAACTGTTGTCCCTGCTACTTGAACTGGTGTTAGCACAGCATTAGGGGTAATTTGACCCGTCCGACCGATCGTGAAAATAATATCTTCTAATGTCGTTTCAACTTGTTCTGCTGGAAATTTGTAAGCAATTGCCCATTTCGGAGCTTTCGCTGTTGAGCCGATTGTTTCATAAAGTGAAGTATCATTAACTTTAATGACAATTCCGTCAATTTCATAATCTAATTCACCACGTTCAAATGTCCAACGTTCAATAAAAGCTTCAACTTCGGCTAAATTTTTACAGACTTGCGTATGTGGATTCACGGGTAATCCAAGCCGTTTCAACTCCGCTAATAATGTTGAATGCTTTTGGTCTGTCGTTAAAACTTGATACTCTGGGTTTGGTGCGCCATACACAAATAATTCAAGTTTTCTCGCCGCAACAATTGCCGCATCAAGTTGCCGAATTGACCCTGCTGCCGCATTACGCGGATTAGCAAAAATTTGTTCTTGGTTGGCTAAACGTTCATGGTTGATTTGAAAAAATTGTGACTTTGATAAATATACTTCCCCTCGAATTTCAAGTGGAAGTGTCAGATCGAGCTTTTTAGGTAAATTTTGTAGTGTCGCAATATTTTCCGTGACATTTTCACCAACGACACCATTTCCACGCGTTGCTCCCATCAGTAGTTGACCTTGTTCATCGTATTGAATTGCTATTGCTAACCCATCAATTTTCAATTCACAGACATATTCAATACTTTTTTGATTTACAGCTTGTAAAATCCGATTTTCAAATTCTTGTAATTCTCCAAACGAGAAAGCATTACTTAAACTTTGCATCGGATACGTATGTGTTACTTTGCCAAACTTCTGTAACCGTTGGCCACCAATGTGTTGCGTTGGTGAATCAGCACTGGCGTACTCCGGATAGCTTACTTCTAATTCAGTTAGTACTCGTAAAAGTCGATCATACTCACTATCAGCAATAGTTGGCTTATCATCTTCATAATATTCTTTATTGTATTGTTTTAGCTCGGCTGTTAACCGTTGTATCTTTTGTTGAATTTCGTTCATTTTTTCACCTTCAATTTGAAATCATGTTTATTTATTATAGCATAATTGATTTAAATAAGAAAACGCTCTTGAAAAATTCAAGGGCGTTTTCAAAAATTATGCTATTATTTTCATTTTTGTTGTTGCTTTTGGTTATTTTTCTCAAGGGGGAAATAAATTGTAAAGGTTGTCCCTTGCCCAATTTCACTTGTCACATCAATTGTTGCTTGATATTTTGTAATAATATTTTTGGCAATTGCAAGTCCTAAACCAAAACTCCCTGAACTTGTTCTAGCTTTATCGACACGGTAAAAGCGTTCAAAAATATTTGGTAAATCTTCTTCACTAATTCCAACACCATAATCTCGAATACTTAAAGCAATCTGATCTGCTGTTTTTTTCAGTGAAACATCAACTTTTTTTGTTTCCGGTGAATACTTAATCGCATTATCAACAAAAATTTTCACTAAACGCTCGAAATGGTCTGGCATAATCCGGTATGTTGCTTGATCTTCTTGTAAAATCGTCAGTTCAACATCATCACGGACTAATTGGAAGCTACGAATTACTTGTTTAAAGCTTTCGGTTACATCAATTTCCGGAGCATTTTTGACATCTTCGAATTCTAAACGTGAAATGTTTAGTAACTCTTGAACCATATTCCGCATCCGTTTTAATTCACCTTTACTGACATCAAAATATTCTTCCATAAATGACTCATCTAATTTATCTTGATGACGTTCCATAATTTCAACATAGCCTTGTAAAATTGCAATTGGGGTTTTTAACTCGTGACTCACATCCGCTAAAAATTGTTTTTGCAAATTCGCATTTTTGGCAACTTTATCCATTAAGACATTAAATGATTCCGCTAATTGATCAATTTCATCGTGATTATATCGCCGTGGCAAACGTACCGTATAGTCACTTGTTCGCGTCATTTTATTCATCGTTTTCGACATTTTGAAAATTGGTTTCGATAATTGTCTAAACATATATGTATCTAGCATAAACGAGAAAAACGTAAAGACTAATAAAATACTAAATAATACTGACGCAATTAAATCGACTTGCTGACCAACCGTTCTTGAAAGGTTAACATAGAGCTCAATATTAAAACTCATCCCACTTGGAGTTTGCATTGTTCCGATTACTTCTAAAATTGTTGGTGATTGCTTCGTAATCGTGAAAGTAAATAATTTAAGTGTTTCAAGTGAATTATATTGAAAGTCTAATAATTCTGCTTTATCTAAAGTCACTACGCGATCATTATTTCGGGCATCTGCATCATTTCCGTATAAATATGAACGATAATAAATTTCTTGTTGGGTATCATTTCGTAAAATCCGAATTTTTTCTCCTGGACGCATTGCCGAATCAATTTCATTAAAATACGTTGGTGATTGCGTCACATAATATTGAACAACACTGGTTTCAATATTATTCAAACGATTGCTAATCAACTGAATTTCTTGATAATATGTCACAAAAAAGATCACAACAACTGTTGCAAATAACAAAATAATTGCCATTGCTAGCTGTTTTACTAAGTTCCAAATTAAATATTTCCACTCCAACGAGGTTTGTAAGCGACGAAACATGCTTGTCCTCCTTCAAAAATAGCCTGTTGTAGTAATTCTATCACATCAGTTCACACTTGAATATCATAAAAAATCGCAAATTAAAAAGCTCGGATAAATTACCCGAGCCGTTTGCTATTCGATTATTCGATGTAGTATCCAACACCACGAACTGTTTTAATGTAATCACGGTTTAATTTTGAACGTAAGTAACGCACATAAACATCAACCACATTTGTTTCACCGTAGTATTCATATCCCCAAACTTCTGAGAGAATACGACGACGATCAAGTGCCACACCTTTGTTGCGGATAAAGAGTAATAATAAATCGTACTCTTTTTTCGTTAATTCAACTTTTTCTTCACCAACGAAGACTTCATAACGGTTTGTATAAATTGTAATGTCTTGATAGTGAATTGTTCCATCAGCAGCTTCATCTTCTTTTTCAGTACGACGAAGTACTGCACGAACATGTGCTAATAATTGATCGATTTCGAATGGTTTCGTGATATATGCATCCGCACCTGTATCTAAACCTTCGATTTCATTTTCAATACCTTCTTTAGCTGTCATCATAATTACTGGTGTTGCTGATGTTTTACGTAATTCACGTAAAATATCAATTCCTTGCATTCCTGGTAACATCCAGTCAAGTAAAATTAAGTCATATTCATTTTCGAGTGATTTTTCTAATCCCTCTTCACCGTTGATTGCTTTCTCAACATCAAAGTCCTGGAATTTTAATTCCAATTCGATAAAGCGTGCTAAGTTCGTTTCATCTTCAATTACTAATACTCGTTTGTTTGCCATAATAATAGCCTCCTATCAATTTTTTTTGCTTAATGCAGGATGTGTGATGAGTAACTTTTTCACACCATACGCAGGTGAAAAAGCTATATTTGCCATCTGGCCTTCAACCGAAATAACAGTTCCTTCACCAAACTTGCGATGGATAACAATATCACCCTTCGCCAATTCTTCGATTGTGTCTACCATTGTAGCACCTTTATTAGAATTATAAAATTGTTTTGTTATATTTTTTTGATAATTTGATAATTTTTTTTGTCCTTCTAGCAATTCTTCATCAATTTCACCAATAAAACGCGATGGAGTCTTCGGTTGATTACTAATAAAGTCACGTCCTTGTGCACTCGTTAAGTATAATCTTTTTTGCGCTCTTGTAAAAGCAACATATGCTAAACGGCGCTCTTCTTCTAAATTTCTTGGATCTTCGTCGATTGCTCGCTGCGAGGGGAAAATCCGTTCATTTAAACCAATAACAAAAACATATGGGAACTCCAAGCCTTTCGCAGCATGGACTGTCATCAAAGTTACTTTAGCTGTCGTATCATTTTGATTATCTTGATCAGTATAGAGTGCAATTTCTTGCAAGTAATAATCTAGGCTTACTTCATCATCTGACTGTTCCATAAATTGACGCATACTTTTCCGTAATTCACCTAAGTTTTCCACGCGTACTTGCTCTTCATCATCTTCACGTAATGCATCGAGATAACCGGTAACTTCTAACGTTTCCCATAAAAGCTCATCTAATGTAAATCGTGATTGCGCTTCATATAAATTCATGAGTGTTTCGTAGAAGGTAATCAAGGTTTTTTTCGCTTTTCCCGTTAGTCCTACTGCTTCAATTTCATGAATTGTGTCCATCAAGGAAATTTGATACTGGTTGGCATACAATTGTAATTTCGCAATTGTGGCTGGACCAATTCCGCGTTTTGGTTCATTGATAATACGTTCAAAAGCAATATCATCACTTGGATTATTGATTAATCGTAAATATGCTAGTGCATCTTTTATTTCTTTCCGTGCATAGAAGTTTTGCCCGCCGTAAACTTGATAGGCAATTCCACGATTCATCAAATTCATTTCCATTAAACGTGATAAGTAGTTTGCTCGATATAAAATCGCAATTTCATCAGTTTGAACACCGCTCGCTACTAAATTGAGAATTTGTTCGCACACATACCGGGCTTCAGCTTCATCACTCATCGCTTCATGGTATTGGGTTTTTAAGCCACTATCGTTTTGAGTCAATAAATCTTTGGCTAATCGATTCGGATTATTCGCAATCAGTGAATTCGCAACATCAAGAATATTTGCCGTTGAACGATAATTTTGATTTAAAATTATCGTTTTCGTTGCTGGAAAATCACGATCAAAATCTAAAATTAACCGATCATTCGCTCCACGCCAACTATAAATTGCTTGATCAGGATCACCAACAATACATAAATTTTGCCAATGGCCACTCAAAATTTTAACTAACTGATATTGTGCTTCATTCGTATCTTGAAATTCATCTACGTGAATATAGCGGAAGCGATGTTGAAATTTTGTACGCACACTTTCATTGGTTTGCAATAAGTATAATGCTTTTAAAATCAAATCATCAAAATCAAATACCTGTTGCTTCGTTAAATAGATATCATACCGACGATAAAGTTCAACAAAATTTTTATCTTCAAGTGTATATGCTGTCTTCAACGCTTCTTCTGGTGTGACGAAGGCCATTTTACAATTTGAGATAAATGCCAAGACACTTGCCGGCTTATATTCTTTTGCTGATAAAGCTAAATCAGTATAAAACTTTTTTAGTACCGCTTTTTGATCATCACTATCAATGACAACAAAATTTTGTGGATACCCAATTTCAGGCGCATGCATTCGTAAAATTCGAGCACACATCGCATGATATGTCGATGCCCAAACATCATTGCCATCTGGTAACAATTGACTAATCCGTTCTTTCATTTCTCTAGCCGCTTTATTGGTAAACGTAATTGCCATCACTTCCCATGGTTTGGCTAAACCTTGTTCGATGATATAGGCGATTCGATGAGTTAACACCCGAGTTTTCCCACTTCCAGCCCCAGCAATTACACGAATATATCCGCTAGTCGTTGTCACGGCTTCATATTGCTCTGGATTCAAAATTGATAACAATTGTTGCATCTTTGTTCCTACTTTCTTCGTTCAATAAGTGGTAATAATTGCCATGCAATCCACCCGATTAAGCTCCCCGTTAGAAGACTAACAGCTAATAAAATTGGTAAATAAATAATTACTTGTGGAATCTGCAAAAGTACCTGAACTGCTAAAACTTGACCTAAACTATGGCCAATTGCTCCCATAATACTAACTCCAATAATTGAAAAAAATCGCCATTTATATAAACTTGTCATAAACCCAAGACTAATTATTGCCCCACCACAACTTAACCAAAATGGAACACTTAAAAACGTCCCACTGATTAAACTGACAATAATCACACGCGCCAAAACAAATTGCCACGCGCGCTTACTTCCATAGCGATATAATACGAGTAAAGTCATGCAGTTTGCGAGACCAAGTTTCACACCTGGTATTGGAATTGGTAGTGGCATGAGCGTTTCAAAAAATTGAATAACACACGCCATTGCCAACAACAGGGCAAATTCACTCAACTTTTGTAATGACTGATATTGATTATCGGACGACTGAGTCAAAATCATTATTTCCGCCCCCTTTGGCTACAATTTCAATCACCGTTTGGTTTGGCAAACAAACAATTGGAAAGAGCGAACTACTTACCCAACCTTGAATTGAACACAGATGCTTTGGTGAAAATTCCTGTAATACCCTGACTTGGTTTTTTTGCGCTTCAATTATGACCGGGCCATTTACGCCACTTACTTCATATTGTGTTGTTTCCGTTAATTCACTCAGCGGAATCGTTAAAACAAGCTGACTTTTCACGAGTACATGTGCTTCTAAGCTTTGTTGCTCTTGTGTTAAGCTCATCGTCATCCAAACACCAACCAAGATTAAACTACTCATGATGATCACATAATCACCAAGTTTCAAGGTTTGTAAAATACTTCGCCACATGTTATTCACCACCTAGTGTAAAAATTGCCTCCATCGTTGGATTCATCTCAATTTCTCCTTGCGTATCATACCATAGTACAGCGACATCAGGATAATATTCCTCAATAAATGCTAAGCCATCAGCTTCTGATAACATAAATAATGTTGTTGATAGTGCATCCGCTAGCATACTATCCTCGGTCACAATACTCACACTTCGATATAATCGCGCGGGCTGTAATGTTGTTGAATCAATTAGGTGATGATAACGTACTCCTTCATATTCAAAGTAACGCTGATAATCACCACTTGTAACAACACTCTGCTCTTCGATTGCAACACTTCCAAAAATAGTATTCAAGTCATTTGGATCTTGAAGACCAATTCGAAAGACCGTGTTTTCCGGATGATTTCCAATCGTTTTGACATTTCCACCCGCATTAATAATTGCATGTTGCACTCCTTGCGTTTTCAACCACTGACTCACATATTCAGTGGCATATCCTTTCGCAATTGCTCCTAAATCAAGAATCATTCCTGGTTCGGTTAAATAAATGGTTTTTGCCTCATTATCAACAATCAACTGATCTGCATTCAATAGTGGCCGAAGTGCATCTAAATCTGCTTGATTTGGAATCCCAGTCTCAATTCCTTCTTGATATGTTCGCCAGACTTCACTAACCGGTCCAAGTACAACTGAAAAGGTATTATCGCTTTGCGTGGCAATATTTTGTGCAAACTGAACAATTTCCATTAGTTCTGCTTCAACTTCAACAGGCGCTATTCCGGCTTGTTGATTAATAATCGCAACATTATTTAGACCATCAAAAACTTCAAAGCGATTAGCGAGATTGGCAATTCTTTCAAATTCACTATTCGCTTCTTGGAGTAACGCTTTTGTTGCTTCAATTTCTGACTCTTGCGTATATACGGTGTAACTAATATAAGTATCCATTGCAAAAAATTGCTCGGTTACTTTTACGCTCGTACTCTTCGCTGCTTGACAGCCTGTTGCGATAAATACGCAACCAATTATAAATACTATCCTTAATAATCGTTTCATCTTATCTCATCCCTTATAAGCTTTATTTTAACATATTCAAGAGTAATCGAAAAGACCGTCCATCTGAAAATGAACGGTCTTTTCTACTTAAAATATTGCTGTAAAACCACTGAAAATCATTGCTAAAATTGCTAAAGTTAGTGCAAGTAATGGGAGTTTTTCCATAAATTTTGGCACTTGCGCTAATTTCAATCGTCGCTGTAGCAATTGTAAAAGTGAAAGTGTCACTAAATATGTAGTCACCATTCCAGCAATTGCTGCATAAAATTGGAATTCTAGTGGAGAATTTGTGCTTGCTAATGTAGCAAATACTGTTAATGCTCCACCAACTGTCATAATTTCAATTGCAGTTACTCGTGCAATTCGGTCTGGATTCAAGCGGTTTTCAATTACTTGAATCCCATAAACACTCACTAATGCAAATAGTGGTAAAAGCGGCTGTAACGCCTCAGGTTGCACGCTAATTCCTAACCCAACTGTAAATCCAAATAAAAGGATTCCACGTTGTACAATCGCTCTCACTGGTTTAATTGGTTGGTCAAATGTGGCAACCCCAATCCCCGTCAGAATTGGAATATTTAACGTTAAAAATGCGACTAAAAATGCTGTCACTACATTCATGCACGCTCACCTCGTTTCCAAATTTGCGTAATTGCTAAAACGACTGCTGTAATCAAGAAGATTCCGCCTGAAGTTTGAAAGAAACTTGAGGCCTGAATAAAGTCTAGTGGATAACCAAAAATCATGCCAGTCGCTAATAATTCAGCAATCACGCTAATAATAATTAATGCACTCGCTGTCGTAAAACATGCTTTTAGCCAAGTAAAAGTTGTTGCTTCCCATTCACTTGGAATCACCATGGCAATTAATAGTGGTTGGAATGGCAGTGCGATCATTACAACATGATTCGCTAACGCCGGTTCAAGAACACTTAAACCTAAACGAATAATTGTTAATAGCGCAACTAATATTGTCACACTCACAAATGTTGATAAATGCCACTTTTTGTTTACTTGGCGAATTCCTAATGCGCAAAAACTCGCAATTAAAAATACACCAACTAAATAAATACTATTCGTGATGGTCGTAGCAACAATACTCAATGCAAGAATACCAAGACCAGTAATAGTTGTGATGTTTTTCATTTTGATGGACCTCCTCTAATCTAGTAATGTTTGCATTTGTTCGAATGCTCGTACCGCTGCTTCTGTTGCAGTAATGACTGCTTGACTACTGATTGTTGCCGAACTAATCGTATCAAGATAAAAATCATTCACATCTGTTTCTAAAAACTGATCAGTAAAGTCACTATCAGTTTCAATTTTCGTTCCAATTCCTGGCGTTTCATTAATCGTAGCATAGACTGGTTTTTCTAGTGTTCCATCTTGATTAATCGCAACATAAAACACGATGTCATCTTTATAACCATTAACAACTAATTCGTAAATCAAACCGAGTTTCACACCATTTTGTTCAGCAATATAAGCTGATGTGACTAATGGTGTATTGACAGCTACAGCGCTAAATTGTTTCGCACTTGGATAGAGTACTTTAAAATATGGTTTTTTTGCTTCTACTGCTTTTTCTTGTGCTAATGGTGTCGTCACCGACCCCACAAGTACAACCATCACACATGCGACTACAAATGCGATTAAAGCAAATAGTGGTTTTTTACTATTCATTTGTCTCTCCTCCTTGTTATTCAGCTTGTGCACTGATTGCTTTATTGACAGCCTTCACAATCGCTTCTGATGTAATTGTCGCTCCAGAAACTGTATCAACTGTCATCGTCTCAGTTGCTTGTCCATTGAATGCTTGCATAAAGTCAGATTCAATGACATCTTGACCGTAGCCTGCTGACTCTTGATGTTCAGTTACTTCAACTGAGACTATCGTTTGCTCTACTGTATTTATTGTTACAAATACAATAAAATTCCCACTAAAACCTTTCGTCTGGACTTCATAGGTTGTTTCATCACCATTTGCAACTTGATTTAATACTTGCACTTGTTTTTCAGCTTTCACAACTAGCATCTGTTGTCGCTTCAACTCTTTTGCTTGCGCGTCAGCTTTGGCAGTTTTCGCACTCGCTCCTAAATATAGTGTCATCGAGACAAAAACAATCGCAACTAATGCAACACTTGTCGCCATTTTAGTTGTAATCGCATTGAAACGGATTCGTCCAATTGTCATCTGATCAATAATTGGTGTTAATGCATTCATTGCTAAAATTGCCCAAGCAACCCCTTCAGGCATCCCACCAACAATACGTAATGTCACAGTTAATACGCCAGCTCCAACCGCAAAAATTATTCGTCCACTTCGTGACACCGGAGTACTGACTAAATCAGTCGCCATAAATACGGCTCCAAATAATAAGCCACCCGTAAGCAAGTGATATGTTGGATACCAAACGCCCATGTTATTTTCAATACCGATCATATAGGTCATTAAAAAGACTGTTCCTACCATAACAACAGGAATTCGCCAATCAATTGTTTTACGAATTGTTAAATAGATACCCATTAAAATAATCGCTAGTGAGCAGCCTTCACCCAATGCCGTTGGATATAAACCAAGTAGTAAATTTGTGACTCCATATTGGCCAATAATTTGTGATTCCGTTCCGATGTTTTGTAAACTTGCTAAATGTGTTAGTGGTGTTGCCATACTCACACTATCACTCATTCCTACAACTGTTGTTGTTAAAAGTCCACCGAAGGCGACAGTAATAAAAATCCGTCCAACAAGCGCTGGATTAAAAAGATTTTTTCCAAGTCCACCATAAACAAACTTACCCGCAATAATTGCGATCGCTGTTCCTAAAACAACTAACCAAATTGGTGTCCCAATCGGTACTAATAAGACTAACATTAAGCCAGTGATAATCGGGTATGATTGTACCATCGCTTGAAAGGATTTTTTCGTCCCTTTTAAAGCTAATAGTCCCCACTCAACTAGTAGTGAAGTTGCAGCTGCACTCCCAATTAACAAGCTTGCCTGTATCGCTGCTGCCATTCCATTTAAATACCACTGCGTTGCAATTGCTACCACACTGAGAATAAGCATACAAATAATTACATCATTCATCATCCGTTGCGTTGATTGTGGCGAACGCAAACTTGGCGATGGTTTTTTCGTTGAAAATTTCATGTTAATTGCCTCCATTCATCACTTTTTTCGCTTCACGCATCCATTGTGTCACAGGAATTTTCGAAGGACAAACATATGAACAAAGCCCACACTCAATACACGCTCGCGCTTCTAGTTGTTGTAACATTTCAACTTCTTGAAGTTTTGCTGACATCATAATATTTACTGGTTGTAACCCTGCAGGGCAATTATCAACACATGCTGCACAACGAACACACGGTTGTTCAACGACATCTAACGGCCGCTTTGCACTCGTGGTTTCTTCAATTAAACAAGTAATCGCATTGACACCTTTAGAAATGATAAATTCATCATTTTCCATGACGTTCCCCATCATTGGTCCTCCAGCAATTAAACGTACTTCCGCTACTTCCGGCTTATATCCTGCAAGTGCTAAAACTTCATTCGCTTTTGTTCCAACACGAACGCGTAAAATTTGAGGCTTAGCTACTGCTGGACCATTAATTGTTACTGTTCGATAAATCAACGGTAAATCGCCACGGACAGCCGAAGCAACTTCAACTGCTGTTGCAACATTATTGACAACTAGCCCAACATCAGCTGGTAATCGATCATACTCTTTACGAAAGACTTGGCGAATTAATACTTTTTCCCATCCCATAGGATATGCATCAGGTACTTCAACAATACTAATATTCGGATAGTCTTTCGCATAATTAGTTAAGTAATCAAATAAAGGTTTTTTATGTTGCTTAATTGCAATCACCCCACGCTCAGCTTTCGCTGCGTGCATCATCATTTTTAAGCCTTCAAAAACAAGGTCTGTTCGATTAAGTAAAATATTATGGTCTGTAGCAATAAATGGTTCACATTCAACTCCATTTAAGACAATCGTCTCAATATCTTGTGTTGAGACATATTTGACGTATGTTGAAAATCCACTTCCACCTAAACCAACAATCCCACCTTCACGAATTTTGTCAACAATTTCTTCTGAAGATAATTGTGATTCAAGACAACATGCTTGTGTTAATTCATCCGCATGCGTATACTGCTCATCATTTTCAATAACTACACAATCGACATAATTTCCAGAACGATGTAAGCATTTTTCAATCCCAACTACCGTTCCACTAACACTAGCATGCAGTGCTGCATAAACATTATCCGCTCGCTCACCAATTTTTTGTCCCATTTTCACATAATCGCCAACTTGAACAAGGCAGTGCAAACCATGCTTTACATGATTAGTTAAAGGGATATACACCCGTTTTGGTTCTAAATAACGGACAAGTTCTTGATCGTACAAATGTTTCTTTTCACCTGGAATATGAACACCATAACCAATTTTAAATAATTCTGATAGTATTTTCATTTCTCCACCTCTTCACATAAAAAGAGCGATAGCTTTTGGCTATCGCTTTTAAAAATTATTGTGCATTTGCCACTGCTTCATTGTAAAGGTCAATAATATCTTGTCCTTTAATTGTTGCTCCAGCAATATTATCAATTTTTCCATCAGTTAACGTAATTGATGAAGCGCCATCATTTTCAACGATAAATGCTTCAATTGCTTGTGCTTGCTCATACCATTCTTTTCCGATTGGTGATGCTGCTTTCATTCCATAATCTTCTTTTAAAGATTTTTTTGTTTCGTTTGCTTCAGCATACGCTGCTGTTTTTTCATTTTCAGGATCTGGTAATGCATCGATTGACACTTCTGTTACATCATCACCTTTTAAAGTTACTTCAACAACATATTTCCAACCACTATCACCAAAGCTTGCTGCTTCAGCTGTTCCTGTTGTTTCTGACGCTCCACATGCTGTTAACGTTAACACTAACGCGGCTAATGCTGTTGCACTCATTAATTTTTTCATGGATAAAATCCTCCTTGATTTGTTGTACCTTAATTATAATCTATATTGTAAACGTTTCCAATGTTTTTTTTATTTTTTATTACTTTTTTGTCACTATAACAAAAATCCTTGGTAATTAAACCAAACAATTAGTAAAATACTGCCTAAAACCTGCAAAAAAAGGTAATTTTTTTTAAAATTTCTCCCCGAAACAATAAGTGGCTGAAAATTTGAAAACTGATCATATTTACGCGAAATTAACATTTTTGCAGTTTGTTGCGCATGAAATAACGATATTTCAAATAAAGGAACAAATAATGCAGGAAATGCTTTGAGCCTTTGCCATAAATTACCTTCATAAATATATGCTCCCCTTGATGCTTGCGCAAACTGTAGTTGTTCAAAATCAGTTAATAAAATTGGAATAAATCGGAAAATAATAAATAAAATCAGCATAAACCGTTCTGTTTTAATTCCAATTTTCTTAATCGGCTTCAGTAACCAATCAATCCCACTCATTAGCTGTAATGGTGTTGTTGTATACAGTAAAATCGCTGCTGTAATCATCATATAGCTCAACTGAAAGCCAACCTTAACACTTTGTTGGAATGCACCACTGTAGACTTGAAATCCAGCAAATTCGGCAACCACAACACCTTGGTGTAAAAAGAGCACGTTAATCACAATTAAAAACCCAATAAGCCACTTAATGCGTTTGACTACTTTCCAGTAATTTTGCCACGGTACTTTTGTTTGGAACATTAGTAGCCCAAGACTTGCTATGGCTACACACAATGCTGGTACTGATTGTACAAGCAACATCGTAAGCACATTTAAGCAAAATATGATAATTTTTGTCTGTGGTTGCAACTGATGAATTAGGGATCCCGTTGGAATATACTGCTGTAACTTTAGCATTTTCATCGCTTAATCGACTCCTTTTCCATCCACTTGCTAAGCTGCTTTTGATCAAGCTCTACAAAACTAGTCGCTAAGATATCAGGCAATTTCAGCTTTAAATTTTGGCACTTATCCCATTGCATAAATAACTGTTTGGGATGCTCATCAGCAACAATTTTTCCTTGCGAAAATACGAGTACCCGTTGGCAATACTCGTAAACAAAATGTAAATCATGACTCACTATGATTACCGTCAGTTTTTCATGAACTAATTGTTGTAATAATTTGGTAATTTCCACTTGTGCTTCCCAGTCCAATCCAGCAAATGGTTCGTCTAAAATTAAAATTTCGGGCTTAGAGGCTAAAACACTCGCAATCGCTACCTTTCTCATCTGACCACCGCTTAATGTCTGAGGATGGCGTAACAAGAGCTTTTCATCAAGATTTACCCGTTTACATAAATCTTCGATTGAGCAATTTAATTCAAAATTTTTTGCGGCGTACATGATTTCTTCAGCAACTGTCGGTAAGAATAATTGCTGTTTTGAGAATTGTAAAACAATTCCTACTTTTTGTAGCCAAATTCGATTTTGATAGCGATATTCTTCTTGCTGGATGTAAATTTTACCATTACTCGCCTTTTTTACGCCATTTAAATATTGGATAAACGTAGACTTTCCACTACCAATTTCACCAACAATTGCCGTTAATTCACCTGGATGCATCCGCACGGAAATCATATCAATAATCCGTTTAAATCCTTGCTTTTGGTAATCGTACACCTCAGCTGTTAAATCAACGACTTCAAGACCCATGCAAGTTCCTCCCATTCCACTTCATTTGTTGGTATTTTTTTTATCAACTGTAATTCAACTAATTTTTTAGCAATTACTAAATTTTGTGGTAAATAAAATTCATCAATTTGCTCTAACTTATTGATAAATTCTTGATAGCTACCAAAGAACGTAATCTGTCCATTATTTAAATAGGCAATTGAATCAAACAAGTATAACTCATTTAAATCGTGAGTAATATGAATCAGCGCGATTTGATGTTTTTTTTGATAATTCATCACAACCGCTAAAAATTCCTCTTTCGACTGAGGATCAAGCATACTCGTTGCCTCATCTAAAATCAATAATTTAGGATTACTCAATAATGTTATAACAAATGCTAAAATTTGTTTTTGACCACCCGATAGTTCAAAGGGTGATCGCATTAATAAGTTCTCTAATTTAAACAAGCGAATGAGTTCATCTATATCAGTTTGATTTCGTCCCTGATTAAGGCAATTCAAAAATAATTCTTCTTCTACTGTAGAACCAAGAAACTGGTCATCAGGATACTGAAAAACAATTCCCAAAATATTTCTCACTTCTTCAAGAGAAGTGAATTTTTGACCATCACATTCTAGCTCAAATGAAAATTCTGGTACAATTCCTAATAACATCTGGACAAATGTTGATTTTCCACTCCCATTTTTTCCTACCAACGCAATTGTTTGATTCTGGTAAAAATCAAGCTCAAAATTATGTAGAATATTTTCTGTATCATAACGTGCAAATAAGCAATTTAATTTCCACATTTTTTCTTCAACTCCATTTTCTTCCTTTTTAATTTTATCAAAATTCTCCCCATAACACTATAGATAACTTATTTAGATAGTTATTCATTTATGTTGTTTTTCTGTAGAAAAGTCGCATTATTATTTAAAAGTGTGGAAAACATCGCTTTTTACTGTTGATTTTCAATGTTTTATTGTATTTTTTTAGCTGTTATGTGGAAATAAAAAAGACGCCACCTCATTTGGTGCACGTCTTGCTGCTTTTTTGCCTTCCGTATCCGCTCTTGCTTCGGCTCGTTCTAGACAATCATATCATGCTTCACACTTCACTCCTTCACCAAACATCACAATCAATTCTCGAATCGTTTCCAGCTTGATTGTGATTTTTTGGTCTACCAGGAGTGATTTTCCTTTGTTT
>JBOFQK010000199.1:0-1105 GCA_051660865.1 Culicoidibacterales bacterium
CCGAAGTTTTTCGTAAACACTTGGAAATGGCTGTCAACCAGCTGATGAAAATCGAGCTGACAGAACATCTAGACTATGAAAAACACGACCGAATCGGATTTAATAGCGGGAATTCACGTAATGGGTATTACGAACGTAGTGTAAAAACTGAATATGGTGAACTAGCCTTGAAAATCCCACGTGATCGTAATGGTGAGTTCCAACAACAGACCATCACGCCTTACAAGCGTAACACCGATACGTTGGAAGACTTTGTCATTCATATGTACCAAAAAGGTCTCACAATGTCTGACATCGCAGATACACTTGAAAAAATGTATGGCCATCACTATTCACCGCAAACTATTTCGAATATGACGAAAATTGTCACTGAAAACGTAATTGCTTTTCACGAACGTAAACTTGCCAAACGGTATGTCTGTGTCTATTTAGACGCGACTTATATCGCCTTGAAGCGTGAAACTGTCGCGAAGGAAGCGGTCTATATTGCGATTGGTATCCGTGAAGATGGAGCCAAAGAAATCATTTCATATTGCATTGCACCAACGGAATCAGCGAGTGTGTGGAAAGAACTCCTCGTCTCAATCAAAGAACGTGGTGTTGAGGAAGTATTACTCTTCATTGCCGACGGTTTGACGGGTTTATCGAACCAAATTGGCGAAGTATATCCTGAGTCAAAGTTCCAAACATGTTGTGTCCATGTCAGTCGTAATATCGCTTCAAAAGTCCGCATAAGCGACCGAAATGAGGTCTGTGAAGACTTTAAAAAAGTCTATACCAATACAAGTAAATGTAGCGCTCAAATCGCAATTGATACCTTTATCCACAAGTGGGAAAAGAAATATCCGCGTGTGACGGCGAACTTAGCAGCGAACTCACATTTGATTACTTTTTATGATTTTCCTGAGTCAATTTGGCGCAGTATTTATTCAACCAATTTAATCGAAGGTTTCAATAAACAGCTCAAACGATTTACGAAACGGAAAGAACAGTTTCCGAATGAAAATTCACTTGATCGGTTCTTAGTTTCACAATTCGAGGCATATAATTTTAAGTTTTCCACAACATGTCACCGTGGTTTCAAAGATGCACAAGATTCACTCTT
>JBOFQK010000200.1:0-18085 GCA_051660865.1 Culicoidibacterales bacterium
TCACAATCAGGCGCATAATGATGAAAATCACGAAAATTTGGATAATCAATGCGAGGATACTGACAATCATATATGCCTGCTGACTTCCCCCAAAGACACGGACAATAATCTCACTCGTCACCACATAATTCACACCAAACCCCAAAACCACACTCATTAACAATTGCACTAAAATTCCTATCATTTTAAAATCCTCCTTATCTCATTCCATTTTACTTAATTAAAAAGTAAAATTCAAGCTTGTATTCTTTTTTTTTTTAATGTTATGATTAGTTATGGAAGGAGGGGGATAAATATGAATAAAAAAATTGTTAATGGGTTTGTATTTTTATGTAGTACATTTATTGTTCTTTCGAGCGTTACTGTATTCGCTGCTACATTGTTGACTTACAGTGGTACTGGTATTCGGGGATGGTACTCAGTAAATAATTTCGTTACTAATTCTCAAAAAACAATTACTATTAGTCACACTAACAGCTCTTGGAATGTTCCAACTGCATCACAAATTATGGAAGTTCAAATCCATAAAAAAGGTGCTGTATTTTACAGCGCAACTGGACAAACGATGACAACATCAGGTACTGGTAGAACTCAACGTTCGTTTAGTATTCCATCAGGAGACTACAAGCTATATTTCCATGCTCCAGCTAGTTCTGCTGCTGCAAGTATCTCAGGTTCAGTCACTGACTAAAAATTCAGATCATATGGAAAAAGCGATTGAAAAATCGCTTTTTTGCGTTTATTTATAGATTTTATTTCAGATTTTTTTACCCAGCACTAGCACTTGTTCCAACTGTTCGATTACTATCTTCATCAGTTTCTTTGGTGTGCTCTGCTCGTTTTAAAGCAAGTGAGGTGATAAGACTTAAACTCCCCATCAATAATCCGAGACTACCGAAAATGATTGCTAAAGGGATGACTTGACCAATGATACCAACGACTACTAAGCTGAGTGGTGCAATTAAATTGCCAACACTACTGAAAATACTAAAAACACGCCCGATTAATTCTTTAGGTGTATGTACTTGAATCAACGTTGCATTTGAAACAGAAACAAAAACATTCGAAATTCCAAAGCAAATACCTGAAAGATACGCGAGCATTGTTGTTGAACTCAAGAGCAGAAAACCAATTGCTCCAATTGCGAAACCAAAAACATATGTTTGCCGATAGCTCCAATATTTTTGAACTTTACTTAAAATTAAACCGGCACCAACCGAACTCACTGCCATAATTGTCATAAATAGTGAAAACCCGATTACCGCATTTAATTGCGAAAAATACAAACCACTATACGCATCTAGCGGGGCAATCAAAAAATTCCCTATTATCGTAATTCCGAGAATATATACCAAAATTTCTTTTTTGGCAACAAATTGAAATCCAGCTTGGACATCCGCTTTGAAAGTTGTCATTTTACTTGGCTTTATCAATATTTCTTGTTGCTCAATTCGACCATAGAAATATCCGGCAATTAGGAACGTCATACTATCGAGGATAAGGCAAATCACAACACCACTCGCACCAATGACAACACCTGCTAATGCGTAACCAATAATTTGAATTGTATTCATCATCACACTAATACCCGTTCGTCCAGTCATAATATCAGCTTTTGGTAAAACATGTGCTAAAATTGCATTTTTTGCCGGTGCTGTTACTGTGCTAAAAAGTGCTTGGACAATTGAAAAGCCAACCATAATTGTAATATTGAGATTCCCACTGATATACAGTCCACAGATAACAAGTAAAACGATAGCTTGGAAGTAACTTGTAATGACGAGCGCTTTTTTACGATCAAAGCGATCGATAAATGTGGCAGTGATAATCGCAGTAAAAGAAAAAAGGAGTTTGAAAATAAAAACGATACTGGTTAGAAATGTCGATTGTGTTAAACCATAGAGGATGACGATAAAAGCAATATCATCAATTCGATCGCCAAGTGCTGATAAAATATGCCCACTAAAAAAAAGCCGGTAATTTTTATTTTCTTGTAGGAGTTGAATCATGTTAATTCTACCCCTACTTGTTGATCGTTCCATAGCCATTTTATTGTTTTACAGTCTTTACAATCGCAATTGCACTTTTCGGTTAATATTATCCCTAATGCCCAACTCTCTTCTTTTTTCACTATTTCCCTCGTCATCACTATCTCCCCCTTTTTAAAAAACAAGATATTTCCATTTTGTAATACCTCGTTCTTTTCATTATTCGTCTAAATCTGTTGAATCCGAAATTTTAGATATCCTACTTTGTTTTTGCTTTTATTTGATTCGTCCCCTTACCTTGAATTGTTTATACTATAGCAAGGATTATCTTTTTATTCTATAATCTACGAATGAATTAATTATAAAATATTTATTTATTCATAATATATACACTTAAAACTGAAAAAAACGAACAAGAATGCATTCATTCTTGTTCGTTTTTTTATTATTTGTAACTCGTGATTCATTGCTTACTGATGAAAGCTGACATAAATAAGCTACCAACCTCAAACACCTATACTGTCAAAGCGGCTTCAAGCACTTCATTACTCGTGCTTCCATCTTCAATGGTCTATCAGAAATATGCCTTTCACCTCACGTTTTTGTGTGTCAAAGGCGTTTATTTCTGTACGCCCATTGCTGCAATTTTGATTGCTTTGCTTATTGCACCGGTGTCAGCACTTCATTACAGCGTGTACAGATGTGTTCGTTGGCCATTTCTTCAGCTTCGAAATGGTTCCAGCAACGTTCACATGTTTCACCACCAAATGGAACAACAGTAATGACTGCGGTTTCACTTTCGTAACCTTCAATCCCATTCGCATCAACAAGTTCAACTGTTGAAACGATGAATAATTGTTTTAAGTTTGGAATTTCATTGAAGAATGCACGTGTTGCTTCATCTTTGATGAACATTGTCACTTTTGCCTCTAATGATTTCCCGATAACTTTTTCACTACGCGCGATTTCTAATGCTTTTAACACATCGTGACGCACGTTCATGAAGACATCCCACTTCGCAATTAACGCTGCTTGCTCTGTCGTTACTTCGTATGTATTCATATCAGTTAAGTGGATACTTTCAGCATCAACACCTGGGATGAATTCCCAAACTTCATCACTTGTATGTGGGATGAATGGTGCTAACACTTGAGCAAAATCAACTAAAATTGTATACAATACTGTTTGAACACTACGACGCACATGATCATTTTCACGTTCGATATAAAGAATATCTTTTGTGAAGTCTAAATAGAAGGCACTTAATTCATTTGTGATAAAGTTAATCACTTGACGGTACACTTCGACAAAATCGTACGCTTCATAAGCTGCATGCAATTGCGTCATGAGACGGTGATGTAAAGCTAACATATATTGGTCAACTTCTGGCATTGTTTCAACTGCGACGCTATCTGTTGCCGGTGTGAAGTCACTTGTGCTTCCAAGTAAGAAGCGGAATGTGTTCCGGAT
The DNA here is from genome assembly GCA_051660865.1 of Culicoidibacterales bacterium. Lineage (GTDB taxonomy): Bacteria > Bacillota_I > Bacilli_A > Culicoidibacterales > ZOR0006 > ZOR0006. The sequence goes on from JBOFQK010000200.1 coordinate 3,459, forward strand.
TTTACGGTAGCTTTCCGCGACTTGTTTCACAACATCATCAGAAATACGCACATCTGATTGATAATCAACTGTTGCTACCCACAGACGTAAAATATCCCCACCGAAGAGGTTCATCATTTTCAGTGGATCAACAACGTTTCCAACTGATTTTGACATTTTATTTCCTTTGGCATCAAGTACAAATCCATGACTTAAGACACTCTTATATGGTGCTGTTCCTTGCGTTGCCGTCCCGGTGATAAGTGATGAGTTAAACCAGCCACGGTATTGATCACTTCCTTCAAGATAAAGATCCGCTGGATATGGTAAGCCACGTTCAACTAGTACACTTGTATGTGAGCTTCCTGAGTCAAACCAAACATCCATGATATCCGTCTCTTTACTGAATTTCCCATTCGGTGAGTTTGGATGTGTGAATCCAGCTGGTAATAAATCTTTCGCTTCACGTTCAAACCAAATATTTGATCCATGTTCGCGGAATAAATCTGCAACATGTTTCATCGTTTCTGGTGTCATGATTGGTGTTTCATCTTCAGCATAGAAAATTGGAATTGGCACACCCCACACACGTTGACGTGAAATACACCAGTCTCCACGATCACGCATCATATTTCCAAGACGTGTTTCACCCCAGTTTGGTAACCAGTTTGTTGCTTTTACTTGTGCTAATAATTCATCACGAATTTTATCAACTGAAGCAAACCATTGGTTTGTCGCACGGTAAATAACTGGTTTTTTCGTCCGCCAGTCATGTGGATACGAGTGCTTGATAAATGATAATTTTAATAAGGCACCTTTTTCAGTTAGTAACTCTGTCACAAGTTTGTTGACATCTTCGTAGAATAATCCTTCGAAGCCTGGTGCTTCTTTCGTCATTTTTCCTTCACCGTCAACTGGACATAACACGTCTAAGCCGTATTTTTTCCCAACGATAAAGTCATCTTCACCATGTCCTGGTGCAGTATGAACACAACCAGTTCCCGCTTCAGTTGTAACATGATCACCAACCATTACTAATGATGTCCGGTCATAGAATGGATGTTGTGCTAACACGCCTTCTAATTCACGTCCAACAATTGTACGTGTTACTTGTGGATTTTCCCACTCAAGTTCAGTTGTTAATTGCTCAACTAATTGTGATAAAACGATATACTTTTTGTCGCCAACCGCAACTACATCGTAGTCTAATTCTGGATTAACTGAAATTCCTAAGTTAGCTGGTAATGTCCAAGGTGTTGTTGTCCAGATAACGAACGCTTCATCATTGTGGACAATCCCTTTTCCGTCAACAACATCAAACGCCACATAAATTGAAGCCGAACGCTTATCTTGATATTCGATTTCTGCTTCTGCTAATGCTGACTCAGATGATGGTGACCAATACACTGGTTTTAAGCCTTTGAAGATTAAACCAGCTTCAGCCATTTTCCCGAACACTTCAATTTGACGAGCTTCAAATGTTTTATGTAAAGTAATGTATGGATTTTCCCAATCAGCATTGACACCTAAACGTTTGAATTGTGTTTTTTGGTTGGCAACTTGCTCAAGTGCATACGCTTCACATAACTCACGGAACGCCGCAATCGATAGTGATTTACGGTCAACACCACTATTTGTCACTGCACTTTCGATTGGTAATCCATGTGTATCCCAACCTGGAATCAGTGGTGATTGGAAGCCAGTCATTGACTTATAACGGACAACGAAGTCTTTTAAAATTTTGTTTAATGCGTGACCCATATGAATGTTTCCATTCGCATACGGTGGACCATCATGTAAAATGAAGAACGGACGTCCAGCATTTTTTTCTTGAATTTTCCCATATAATCCTTGCTCTTCCCATTGCGCTTGCATCATTGGTTCGCGTTTTGGTAAATTTCCACGCATTGGGAAATCAGTTTTTGGCATTAATAACGTACTTTTGTAATCCATGCTTTTATTCCTCCTATAATTAAAAAAACGCCCTTATCAATTACTTGATAAGGACGAAAGATTCGTGGTACCACCTTACTTCATAGCTTCCGTTAAAAAGCTACCTCGTTGAGCGGATAACGGCCGCTTAACCGAATGCGTCTACACCAAAATTTTGGTTCTTGCATTTGCTCGAGAGTGATACGTTCGATCTAACAACTTGTCTAGGCTTTCACCATTCCCTAGTTCGCTTGTCAAGTTTAAAACTGATCTACTTGGTCTCCGTCAACGCTTATTTGTGAATCACCTTGTGTAGGTTCGAAAATCTGCTGCCAAATTGCTTCAGCATTCAGTTCGAGCTGTGCTTCTAACAACATTCGAATTCTCGTCTTAAACACTTGTGCTTCACGCTTTAATTGTTCCTCTTGCATTTGAATTGTTTGCACCATTTGGCGGGCTTCATTTACTTCTTGTTTTGCTTGTTCTTGCGCTTCTTTCACAATCAATTGTGCTTCTTTCGCTGCCATCACACGTAAATTTTGCGCTGCTTCTTGGGCAACAACGAGTGCTGTTGATAAGGTCTGTTCTATATTATCATAATTTACTAACTCTTGCGAGAGCTTTTCAGCCTTTTTAGTTAATTCTTCATTTTGTTTTTCCAACTCATGACAGCTAGTCTGCAATTGAACAATCTGGGCTTGCTGCATCGTAATTTGCTGCTCATATGCTTTCAGTTGTTCTTGCGTTTTTTGACGTTCTGCTTCAACACTTGCCGGTTGATAGCCACCAAATAATTGTTTTTTGTATGTTTCCATCTCTGTACTCCCCTTACTTGCGTTCGTGATAACAACCGACAAGCACGATTTTATTCCCCTTTCGTGTTTGTGCACGTTGTTCTAATAACACGACTCGACCAAATCGTCGAATTGACAGTAAGTCCCCGATTTGGCATTCAAAATCATTTTTGGTCATCATCTGATAATTACATTGCACGAGTTGACTTTGGATTTGTTGTTGAGCTTGTTTCCGTGAACAGTGCAATAACTCTGCCACGATTGCATCTAGACGTAAGGAAGCAACAATAATTTCTTGCTCAATTACGGTTTCATCACTCGGTAAAGCCTGACTCCAATCAACGTTCACAAATTCAATTGGGACTTTACCAATTTGAGTTAATTGCTGTTGCAAATACTTCGCAATTGTTTTTGTACATGCAAGTTGAATCCGTTGGTCGTCTAAACGAATATCACCAAATTGTTCACGCTCAACTCCAAGACTCATTAATGCTCCTAGCACATCTTTGTGTTGTAACGAATAAAAACGATTATTGTATGTCGCTTCAAGTAACAAACAATCCGCTTGTCCATAACCGCCACCAATAATCGCTCGTTTTCTTTGAGCATCACTAAATCCACCATCAAAGACAACTTCCAGATTTAACGTTGCAGCAGCAATCATTTGCTCTCGCGGCGTCAAAAATGGGAGTTGTTCCGGTCGATTTCGCAAAAACGCTTGCTGCGCGCGTTTTGACAATTGTTTTTGCCAATCTTGTTCATCACTCGTTAATTGTAACTGTCTAGAAGATAAAACTAAAGACAACGAAAAGTAACTGCGCAGCGATTTGAATTGCAAAAAATAGTAAGATTGGTGAAAAATCCATCATCCCAATCGGGGGTAAAATTTTTCCGACAATCGCAAGTGGTTTCCGATAAAACGGACCAAGATATCGTAAAACAATTTGGTGGATTGGGGGAATCCAACTTGATAGGACATAAATAATCAACCCATAATTATAAATGTTCAATAACCAAATCAAAAATTCCAAAACAAGACTAGGCATTAGTATGCTCGTTTCGCATCTTCATCAGAAATTGTTCCAGCAATTCCAAATGAATTTGGTGTACATAAGAAAATATTATGTCCAACTTTTTGAATGTCCCCTTTGATTGCATAAACAGTTCCACTTAAGAAATCAATAATTCGTTTTCCTTGATCAGGACTTAAACGTTGTAAATTCACGATAACTCCACGTTGGTTGAGTAAATGATCCGCAATTTCTTGTGATTCAGAATAAGCTTTTGGCTCTGAAAGAATCATTTGTGCACCTTTTCCTTGCATGGCTGCTAAGATTGAGTCACTTGTTGATGCTGGTGCATGTAACGCTTTCTCATTTACTTGTGCTGTTGTTTGTTGTGTTGCTTGTTGCGTTGTCTCTTCGTAGTACTCCTCTTCCATATCATCCTCATCATCTAAAAACATATTTTTGAATGTATCTTTTAATCCCATTTAAAAGTTCCTCCTTGAAAATTGCTAGCATTCGCTTAATCAATATTATAACAACTTTGTTGTAATAAACATAGTAAAGAAATAGTTTTTCTTCATTTTTTCATAACATTTTTCAGATTACGTCGCGCTTTCCGAGTAAATTATCCTAAACAAAGTCAGCGCTAAAGCAGCAATAACCGCCTCGTTTCTTGCTGAATTTTTTTCCTTGCCAGCATCTTTCTGAAAACAAAAAGGATGGTCTCAGCCATCCTTTTTGTTGATAAATTTAAATTAATTTGACTAATCCTTACGCATTCATCCAGTTTTTATCAGTTGGATTTTGACTCCAAACATGCAACTTGTTGACATCAGTAGCAGCAATGTAATCATTCGCAACTGCGGCTTCAATGAGCGTTGGATAATCTGTTAAGGTGTGGAATGGAACTTGCAACTCATTTGCTAATGCTGTTGCTTTTGGTAATCCGTATGTGAAGATTGCCACAACACCTAGCACTTCTGCACCAGCCGCACGTAATGCTTCAACTGCAACACCAACACTTCCACCTGTTGAAATTAAATCTTCAACAACAACAACTTTTTGTCCCGGTGTAATTCGACCTTCAATTTGATTTTGCTTTCCGTGTTTTTTCGCATCACCACGAACATATCCCATCGGTAATTCCATTTGATCAGCAATTAATGCCGCCATCGGAATCCCTGCTGTTGCCGTTCCCATAATCATCTCAACTTCAGGATAAGCAGCTTTCACAACCTCAACTAACCCATCACGAACAAGTGTCCGTGCTTGTGGATATGATAAAACTAAACGATTATCACAATAAATTGGTGAATGAATCCCACTCGTCCAAACAAACGGCTCATTCGGACGTAAAAATACTGCTTCAATATCTAATAAAGCTTTCGCTACTTGTGTTTTAATCCCCATCATAAAATCCTCCTAAAATTAAGCGCTGTTCTCGTTGCTCTCAGCATCAAGACGAACTGTCAAAAAAATGAACATTGATAGTGGGCTGAGACCACGACCAGCAATGTTTATGTTTTGACTAGTCTTGAAGAGAAAAAGCGTGTTCTAAATTAAGCGCTGTTCTCGTTGCTACGGCTTGCAAGTACAGCAATATTATTTATCTTTATTTCAACATGTCTTGAATTGTTTGGTAAGTCGCAAATGGATCGTTACTTTGCGTAATTGAACGACCAACAACGAGGAAATTACTTCCTTGTTCTTTCGCATACTTTGGTGTCGCAATGCGCACTTGATCATCAACACTATCGGTTGCCAAACGAATTCCTGGTGTCACAGTTACAAATTCATCGCCACAATGTGTGTGGATTGCTTTTGATTCATGGACTGAGCAGACAACACCATCTAATCCACTGTGGTTCGCTAGTTTGGCATATTCAACAACAACTTCGTCAAGTGAATTGACAATCAATAATTCTTGTTGCATCATTTGCTCACTCGTTGATGTTAACTGCGTTACTCCGATACAAAGTGGGCGTTGCTTCCCGGCAACAGTCCCACTCTCTAATCCTTCAATTGCCGCTTGCATCATTCGGCTACCACCAGCAACATGAACATTGACCATATCAACTTCAAGTTGGGCTAAATTTTTCATCGCACTTTGCACCGTATTTGGAATATCGTGCAATTTTAAATCTAAGAAAATTTTATGTCCCATCGTTTGAATCACATCAATAATTTTCGGACCATACGCATAAAATAACTCCATCCCAACTTTTGTATAAATTGGTTGATCAAATGTTTTTAAAAAGTTGACAACTTCTTGTTCATTTGAGAAATCTAAGGCTACAATAATTTCACTCATTAACGGTGGCTCCTTCCAATTGCTTCTTCAAGACTTGTTAAACCATATTTTTTTAACGTCGCTGGTAATTCAGCAATTAAGTTGGGACAAATATATGGATCAATGAAATTCATCGTTCCAACTGCAACTGCACTTGCACCAGCATATAAGAATTCTAACACGTCTTCAGCAGTGCTAATTCCACCCATACCAATAATTGGAATCTTCACATGCGGATACACTTGATGAATCATTCGAATTGCCACTGGTTTAATTGCTGGTCCTGATAATCCTCCGGTTTGATTTGCTAAAACTGGTTTCCCAGTTTTTAAATCTAGACGCATCCCTAAGAGTGTATTGATCATCGTTAAGCCATCAGCACCAGCTGCCTCAACAGCTTTCGCAATTGCGACAATATCTGTCACGTTTGGCGAGAGTTTCACATAAACTGGTACACTTGAAACTGCCTTTACTGCTTTCGTTAACATTGCTGCTGTTTCTGGACATGTTCCAAAAGCAATGCCACCCTCTTTCACGTTTGGACATGAAATATTTAATTCCAAAGCTGTTACATTTGGTGCTTGGCTTATTGTTTTAGCAACGTGAACATAATCTTCAAGCGTACTTCCCGCAACATTGGCAATAATCGGCACATCGTATCCAGCTAACCATGGTAATTCACTTGCCATGATTTTATCGACACCAGGGTTTTGTAAGCCAATTGCATTCAACATCCCATTTGGTGTTTCCGCTACTCGCGGGAGTGGGTTTCCAAATCGTGCTGCTGGTGTTGCTGCTTTAATCATAATTGCTCCGAGTGTACTTAAATCATAAAGTTCGCTGAACTCACGACCAAATCCATAGCATCCACTTGCTGGCATAATCGGATTTTTTAAATCAAGTCCTGGTAATTTTATTGCTAAATCCATGTTAAAATCCTACCTTTCCAACTGGGAATACTGGTCCCTCTTTACAAATTCGATAATATAAGTCAGTATCTTCGCGATCTTTACAGACACATGCCATACACGCACCAATTCCACACGCCATTCGTGCTTCAAATGATAAATATCCTTTATCAAAGCGCGTTTCTAATGCTCGCAACATCGCTTCAGGTCCACACGCATAGACATATTCTGCTTGTAAATTTTCAGCCGCAATCACATTCGTTACACGCCCCTGAGTCCCCAGTGTCCCATTATCAGTTGCAACATACACACTTGCCCCTAATTGTTCAAAAGCTTCAACATAAAATGCTGACTGTGCATCGGCAAAACCAAGCACAACCGTCACTTTTGTCTGGGCAGCAATTAATTGCTTTGTCGTTTCATATAATGGTGGCACCCCAACACCACCACCAACAACAAGTGCCGTTGTTTGCGCTTCAATTGGGAAGTGACTTCCTAACGGCCCCATGCAATCTAATGTATCGCCAGGCTTTAATGCTGTCAGTTTTTTCGTTCCATCACCAACGACTTTATAAATAATCGTAAAAGTGTGATTGAACTGATCATACTGACAAATACTAATTGGCCGGCGTAAAAGCAAACCTTCAATTTTCAAGTTGACGAATTGACCTGGTTTCATTTTCGTTGCCATTTCTGCTTGTAAAATCATTTCATACGTCTCATTCGCGATCTGTTGATTTGAAATAACGTGTACTTGTTCTGTGATCATGTTCAATACTCCTTTATGTTTTAGTTAATTGTTTGTGTTGTAAATGAGTGTGCTTCAATCACACGTAAGATTGCTTGAACTGTATCTAATGACGTGAAACATGGTAAGTTGTTTTCGGCTGACTCACGACGAATGAGGAAACCATCAAGGGCAACTTCACGAGTTGTACTCATCGTATTGATTACAAAGTTAACCTTTCCTTGACGAATCACATCGATAACTGTTTCTTCATCTGGTGTACCAATTTTTGCAACTGCTTGCACGCGTAATCCTTGTTCCGTTAAGAATTTTGCAGTTCCGGCTGTCGCTTGGATTCCATATCCAATTGCTGCAAAGCGTTTCGCTAAAGCTAGCGCTTCATCTTTATCCTCATCAGCAACTGTCATTAACACATTTCCTTGGAATGGAACTTTAATTCCTGAAGCAACAAGTGCTTTATAAAGCGCCTTCTCAGCCGTGATATCCATCCCTAAAGCCTCGCCTGTTGATTTCATCTCTGGTCCAAGTGTTGTATCCACTGAACGTAACTTCGCAAATGAGAAGACAGGGGCTTTCACATAAACTCCAGCAGATTCCTTGTGATATCCTGTTTCATAACCAAGTTCTGGTAAAGTTTTTCCTAATACCGCTTTGGTTGCTAAGTTTGCCATCGGTACATCGGTAATCTTACTTAAGAACGGGACGGTACGACTTGAACGTGGATTAACTTCAAGGACATAGACTGATTCATCAGCTGTGACGATAAATTGAATGTTGAATAACCCAATGATTTCAAAGCCAATTCCAATGCGAATTGTATAATCAATAATCGCTTGCTTCACTTTTGCGCTTAATGTTTGTGATGGATACATTGAAATTGAGTCACCTGAGTGGACTCCAGCGCGTTCGATATGTTCCATAATTCCTGGAATGTAGACATTTTTGCCATCACTAATCGCATCAACTTCAACTTCTTTTCCAGTTAAATAACGGTCAACTAAGATTGGCTCATCATTACTTACCTCTTCAACTGCCGTTTGCATATAGTGACGCAAATCAGTTTCATTTTGAACAATTTCCATTGCTCGGCCACCAAGGACGTATGACGGGCGAACTAATACCGGATAACTAATTTCATTCGCAATCGCGACTGCTTGATCTGGTGTTGTTGCTGTTTTTCCTAGTGGTTGTGGAATTTCAAGTTCGCGTAATGTGACTTCGAATTTATCGCGGTTTTCGGCACGATCAATATTTTCTAAACTTGTTCCTAAAATCTTGACCCCACGAGCAGTTAAACCAGCCGCAAGATTAATTGCTGTTTGACCACCGAATTGTACAACAACTCCGCGTGGCTGTTCTAAATCAACGATGTGCATGACATCTTCAATTGTTAACGGTTCAAAATACAGTTTATCTGAAATTGAGAAATCAGTTGAAACTGTTTCTGGATTATTATTAATAATAATCGCTTCTAATCCTGCTTCACGAATTGCTTGGACACAGTGCACCGTTGCATAATCAAACTCAACCCCTTGACCGATACGAATTGGTCCTGATCCTAAAACGATAACTGATTCACGTTCGCTACGAATTGATTCCGTATATTGCTCATACGTACTATAGAAGTATGGTGTTTCTGATTCAAACTCAGCAGCACACGTATCAACCATTTTGTACACTGGGACGATTTTATTTTCATGACGTAAATCATAAATCGCTTGTTCGTTCATCCCCCATTTACGGGCAATATATGAATCCGCAAAACCATAACGTTTTACTTTTTCTAATACCGTCACATCACCAACATGAGTAATTAATTGTTGTTCCAACTCAAGAATGTGGACAAGTTTCGCTAAGAAGAAACGATCGACAAGTGTTGCTTGATGAATTTCTTCAGCTTCGACACCTTGACGCAACAATTCAGCAATGACATAGAGACGCTCATCATCTGCTTGCAACATTTTTTGCCATAGTTGTTCACGTGTCCATGATTTTAAGCTCTTCATTTCTAAGTGATCTGTTTTCATTTCCATCGAACGAATTGCTTTTAAGAATGACTCTTCAAAGTTACGCCCGATTGCCATCACTTCTCCCGTTGCCTTCATTTGCGTTCCTAAACGACGGTCTGCGCTATTAAATTTATCAAAGGCAAAACGTGGTAATTTTGTGACGATGTAGTCTAACGCTGGCTCAAAGCACGCGTAGCTCGTTTTCGTAACTGGGTTCATCAATTCATCAAGCGTGAAACCAACGGCGATTTTCGTCGCAATTTTCGCAATTGGATATCCCGTTGCTTTTGATGCTAATGCTGACGAACGACTCACACGCGGATTTACTTCGATAATATAATAGTTAAATGAATGTGGATCAAGTGCTAATTGGACGTTACATCCACCTTCAATTCCTAACGCACGAATGATTTTCAATGAACAATTTCGTAACATTTGGTATTCACGATCAGATAAAGTTTGGCTTGGTGCAACAACCATTGAATCGCCAGTATGAATCCCGACTGGATCAATATTTTCCATGTTACATACAACAATCGCATTATCATTTTTATCACGCATTACTTCGTATTCAATTTCTTTGAACCCTGCAATACTACGTTCAATCAAACATTGTGTTACTGGACTTAACTTGAGTCCATTACTCACGATATCAATTAATTTTTCACGCGTTTCAGCAATTCCGCCACCAGTTCCTCCTAGTGTAAAGGCCGGACGAACAATAACTGGGTAACCAATTGTTTCCGCAAACTCAAGTGCTGCTTCAACAGTTTGAACAATATCACTTTCTGGTACTGGCTCACCAAGATCGTTCATCAATGAACGGAATAAATCACGGTCTTCAGCTTGTTCAATCGCTGATAAAGCCGTTCCTAAGATTTCCACACCACATTCAGTTAAAATTCCACTTTCGTGTAATTCAACAACAAGGTTTAGACCCGTTTGTCCACCAAGACTTGGTAGTACGGCATCTGGTCGTTCTTTACGAATAATGCGACTTACAAAGTCAAGTGTTAGTGGCTCAATGTAGACTGCATCGGCAACGACGCGGTCTGTCATAATTGTTGCTGGATTTGAATTGATTAACACAACTTCATAGCCTTCTTCTTTTAACGCTTGGCACGCTTGTGTCCCAGCATAATCAAATTCGGCTGCTTGTCCAATGATAATTGGTCCTGAACCAATTACTAAAATTTTCTGAATATCTGTGCGTTTTGGCATCTTTTTTATCCTCCGTTACTCTATTTTACAAGTGGTTGTTTTGTTTCCATCACCGTCATAAATTGATCAAATAAATAATTTGGATCCGTTGGGCCTGGTGCTGCTTCTGGGTGATACTGAACTGAGAAAGCTGGATATTGCGTATGGGCAATTCCTTCAACGCTTTGATCATTAAGTGCGACGTGTGTCACGACTAAACCAGTTCCTTGTAAACTTTGTTCATTCACTTCATAACCATGGTTTTGCGACGTAATTTCGACTTTATTTGTTGCTAAATTTTTAACTGGTTGGTTGCATCCGCGGTGTCCAAACTTTAATTTCTGTGTGTCTGCTCCACACGCAAGTGCAAGTAATTGGTGTCCTAAACAAATTCCGAAAATTGGTACTTGTCCTAATAATTGTTTAATTGTTTCAATTGGTTGGATTGCATCTTTTGGATCACCTGGACCATTCGATAACATCACACCATCTGGATTTAACGCTAAAATTTGTTTCGCTGGTGTATCGTGTGGAACAACCATAATGTCACATCCACGTACACTTAATTCGCGAGTAATTCCTAATTTCGCACCGAAATCAAGCATCACGACTTTTTTCCCGCGGTTGGGCACAGCATATGGACGTTGCGTTGAAACTTGTGCAACATGGTTACTAAACATTTGATGATTTTGTAACATTGCTACTTTCTCATCAATATTCACATCAGCTGGACACATAATCGCTTTCATCGTTCCACTGCTACGTAATACTTTTGTCAATGCGCGTGTATCAACACCACTAATTCCTGGAATATCTTTTAATTGTAGATATTCATTTAATGTCATTGTCCCGCGGAAGTTCGATGGTGTTTCACAATATTCGCGGACAACAAACCCAAAGACGGCTGGTTGTAAACTTTCAAAATCATCGCGGTTAATGCCGTAATTTCCAATTAGTGGATAGGTCATTGTCACAATTTGTCCACAATATGATGGATCACTTAACACTTCTTGATATCCAGTCATTCCGGTATTAAATACAAGTTCTCCGACTTGCTCTTTATTACTTCCAAAACCTGTACCATAAAATACAAGGCCATTTTCTAAAATCAATACGCGATTCTTCATCTTCTTTACTCCTTTTCGCTATAAACAATTTTTCCATCAATCAACGTCATTACAGGCCACCCCTGTAATTCCATTCCAGTAAACGGGGTATTTTTCCCGAGTGAAACGAAAGTTTCCGGATCAACTTTACTTGTTTTATCGAGATCAATAATTGTCAAATCTGCTTGTTTCCCAACAGCGATCACTCCGCGATCGTTCATTTGGAAAACATCGGCTGGATTTCCACTCATTAATGCTGTTAATTTCATTAATGAAATTATTCCTGGTTGCACAAGCTTCGTATACAGTAATGGGAAGGCTGTTTCAAGACCAACAATCCCAAATGGTGCAAGTTCTAATCCTCGTGCTTTTTCTTCTGCACTATGTGGTGCGTGGTCCGTTGCAATCATCGCAATTGTCCCGTCAATAATCCCGGCAATTAAGGCTTCTTTATCTGCTTTCGCACGTAATGGCGGATTCATTTTCCCTTGGCTATCTCGTACATCTTCATCGATTAAGACTAAATGATGTGGCGTTACTTCAGCCGTGACATGAATCCCTTTTTTCTGGGCTTCACGAATTAATTGCACACTTTCTTTCGCACTAATATGACAAACATGATAGTGACATCCGCTCGCTTGCGCTAATGTTAAATCACGTGCAATTTGACTACTTTCACAAATTGAAGGGATACCACGCCAACCTTGTTCAGCGGCAAATTCACCAGCATGTACATAGCCACGATTTTTGAGTGAATCATCTTCCGTATGGGCAATAATTGGTTTGTTTACTGCTTTCGCTGCCTGCATTGCTTTGTACATCGTGCCAGCATCTTGAATTCCGACTCCATCATCACTAAAACCAATTACTCGATCAGCAAGTTGTTGCATCGGAACAAGTGTCTCACCTTGCTCATCAACTGTAATTGAAGCAATCGGTGCTACTTTAACGCAAGCATCTTTAGCAATAATTGCTTCTAAATGTGCTAAATGTTCGTTTGAGTCCGGTACCGGATTCACATTCGGCATCGGGGCAATTGTCGTAAATCCACCTTTAGCCGCTGCTAATGTTCCGGTTTTGACCGTTTCTTTATATTCAAATCCTGGTTCACGAAGGTGAACGTGCACATCGATAAAGCCAGGAGAAACGAATTTCCCTGCCACATCAATCACTTCCATTGTTGCTGTCGGTGCGATTACAGGGTTGATTTCGATAATTTTGCCATCTGCTAGTAGAATATCTGTTTTGGCTAGTTCACTATTTTGTGTCATAATCATTGCATTTTGTAATAACAACATCGTCAGGACTCCTTTTGATCGTTAAGATTTATTGTTCTGAAGTTGGAAATTCATAACCAAAAGCACGCTTTAAAACGGCTTTGCGGACATGTACGCCATTTTCCATTTGTTTAAAAATTCGTGATTGTGGATGTTCAACTAAATCACTGTCAATTTCAACACCGCGATTAAATGGGGCTGGGTGCATCACGATTGCTGTTGGTTTCAATCGTTGCATCCGCGACTTAGTTAATCCGTACGCTTCTAAATACTCCGCTTTCGTCATTGCCATTGTATCGGCATGACGTTCATGTTGAATTCTCAATAGCATTAAGACATCAATTTCCTCGATGATTTCATCTAATGCTCGATAATTCGCTAAATTTTTTGACCATTCTTTCGGTCCACTGACATAAGAAATCATTCCTAGTTTTTCCATTGCTTGTAAATTCGAACTCGCGACGCGACTATGTTGAATGTCCCCAACAATTGCAACCTTTAACCCTTCAAATCCACCAAATTCTTCTTTAATTGTCATTAAATCAAGTAAACATTGCGTTGGATGATTTCCACTTCCATCACCACCGTTTAAAATTGGAATCTGAATTTTATCAACGAGTTGCTTAAAATATTCGTTTTCAGGATGGCGAATCACGAGCGCTTCCATGCCAATCGCTTCAAAAGTTTTTACCGTATCATAGAGTGTCTCCCCTTTTTTGACACTCGATGTCTGTTCGTTAAATGTAGTTACTTTACAATTGAGTTGATGTTGTGCAGACTCAAATGAGTACTGTGTTCGTGTACTAGGCTCAAAAAAAAGATTGGCAACACGACGATTATCGGGAAATTGCCAATCTCTATAAATAGTTGAAAATAAATGAGCGTCAAATAAAATAGCATTGATTTCAGCTACTGTTAATGCATCCATAGTCAATAAGTGTTTGTTCTTCATATTGGGTTCCTCCTTCAATTGCAATTTACATTTTTTATACTTTCGCTATGATATCATTTTACCCCAATGTGTTCAAGACCTTTTTTTCATTTTCCTCTCTAAATATGAATAATTTGTTACTTTTGTTAAAAGTCACAAATTATTAAATCGTAAAAATTAACAAAACCACACTATTCTGCCACTTTTCACCTCGAAATTAGGAGTGAAAACGTTGATTTATTCGGATATCAGTTGTTCTTGTGATCAGCTTCATGTCGTTCATCATGAACGCGATTCAATTCGATACTTTCCATTATTAGCAGTGTAGCATGGATACATAAGAAAAGATACTGATTTCCCCTTCAGTATCTTTAGCATTTGTTATTTTTGTTGTGCTTTTAATAGTTGTAATATTTGATCTGAATTTTGCTTTAGCTTCCAAATCA
>JBOFQK010000201.1:0-1394 GCA_051660865.1 Culicoidibacterales bacterium
CCTCAGTATCGCAAAGTTTAGCGAACAAAGGGTTAGAAGGCGCAATTGCGGCTGCTAGCCAAGTGTTACCGTATGTGGAAACGAATATTGGGTTAGGGAAAATGATTGAACTTGGGACATCGGCATTTCAAATTGGACTTGGGAATTTAAGCCAATTACGCTTCCCACAAGATGGGACGTTTACGTCAGGAATTGATCCAAGCACGGGGATGTGGGTAATTACCGCTGATTTGAATCAGATAGCGAGTGAACTACAAAGTATTTTCACTCAATAATTTAATTTTAGAAAGCAAGGGCAATGCGGAATTCCCTTGTTTTTTTGCTGTTTTAGTAGAAAGTGAGGCCTTTATTATGATCATTCAACAAGCAATTTTACATATTTTCGATTTTGAAACGCAACTCCATGTTTTTTCACAACAACCGCTGAACTTAAGTAACCAAGATGTGCTTGAGTTTGTCAGCAAGCAAATGGAAAGTTTACAAAGTGATTTACAACATCAAACGGCAACAATTGGTGCGATGAGTCCATTAGTACCATTTTTGGCAACCTATCGAACAACACGAGATTTTCTCGGCTTAGCTGAGTCGCTAGCGACAATTCTCAGTCAAGAATTCGGACGCTGTGAAGCGATGGGGCAAGCCGATTTATTGGTCATTGAATTTCAAACCGCTGGCCAACAACAAGTTGCTTGCGTATTATTGAATCGCAAAAGTGCTTATACGCACCACGTGAGTCATAGTGAGGAAGGCGTGAGCAACGAAATCATTCGCCATCAAGCAATTTTGCCAAATAGTAGCCAAAAACCAACGACGTACGCCATAATTGATATGCAAAAGGAAACCGTCGTCTATCGTGATCGTAAACGCATGTATGACGGTGAAAAACGCTTCGTCTTAGCCGAAATCGTACTTACATGTGAGCAAGCGGAACAATCACCGAAAGCAACCTTGAAACTCGTCAATGAAATAACCGCTGAACTCGCAGCGACGCATGACATTCAACCAAGTGTGGCGCTCGCCAAAGTGAAACAATGTTTAGTCGAAAATGCGCAAACTGCAACACCACTTGCACCAAGTGAAATCGCCCAAACCGTCTTTGAGCAAGAACCAGCCTTGCAACAGCAATTTCAAGAAAAACTAATCGAAAAAGCCGTACCTAAACAAGTCGTGATCGCCCCAAAAGTAGCCGAGCGAACAGGGAAAATGAACACCCTGAAAACCGATATGGGTATTGAAATCCGGATACCAAGTGAATACGTCAGTAACGCCGATTACATCGAGTTTATCAATCAACCAGATGGCACAATCGCCATCCAACTACGCAACATCGCCAAAATCATCGATAAGTAAGCGATGACACCGGTGCCAAACGCTAAGTAATTAAGTTGGCATCA
>JBOFQK010000202.1:0-1579 GCA_051660865.1 Culicoidibacterales bacterium
CATATAACTCAGCCGTAGCATTTAACGCATCTGTTAACGCTTTGAAGTTTTCATCATTATCGATATTTTCTTCACGGTGAGCACTTACTAAGATATATTTTCCTGCCTCTAAACCTAAATCTTCAAGCACTGTACTCGCTTCAATTGTTGGCATATACTTTGCGAACACTTCCGGTAGTGGTGATCCCGTTACGAATGTATACTCTTTACGCATTCCCTCACTGATTAAGTAACGACGAGCATGTTCTGTATATGCTAAATTGACATCACTTGTCACATCGACGATGCGACGATTAATCTCTTCGGGAACGTTTTGATCGAAACAACGATTTCCAGCTTCCATATGGAAAACCGGAATTTTTAAACGTTTGGCTGCAATTGCACTTAAGCAGCTATTTGTATCTCCTAAAATTAATAACGCTTCTGGTTGAACTTCCGCTAAAATTTCATATGATTTCGCAATAATGTTTCCTAGCGTATCACCTAAATGATTTCCTGTCGCACTTAAGAAGTGATCTGGCTTGCGTAATTCTAAATCTTCAAAGAAGACATCATTTAACTCGTAATCCCAATTCTGTCCCGTGTGTACAAGTGTGTGCTCAAAATAAAGGTCACATTGCTTAATTACTTCCGCTAAACGGATAATTTCTGGTCGTGTTCCGACAATTGTCATCACTTTTAATTTTTTCATTTCTTTAAACCTCCAAGAAGAATGTATCTGGTCGTTGTGGATCAAAGGCTTCATTCGCCCACATCACTGTCACAAGGTCAGTTGTCCCAACATTGATAATATTATGTGTATATCCTGTTGGAATATCAACAACACGCAGTTGTCCACCACTCACACGGTATTCGATAATTTCTTGACTATTAATTTGGCGGAATTGAATCAGTGCCTCACCACTAACAACTAAGAATTTTTCGGTTTTCGTATGATGCCAATGATTACCTTTCGTAATCCCTGGTTTCGAGACATTAATTGATACTTGTCCGCGCTCTGGTGTTTTTAAAAACTCCGTAAACGACCCGCGGTTATCAACATTCATCTTCAAATCATAGGCAAATTGATCGTGTGGTAAATAACTTAAATAGGTACTATATAACTGTTTTTCAACACCCGTTCCTACAAATGGTGTTTGCAAGTTTTGGCGACTCGCTGGGAAACTTTCGATTAAATCAGCAATTTCTCCCAGTGTTAGTGTTGATACTTCTGGTACAAGACTAAATTGTCCGTCCATTGTTGCTTCATTATTCATTGCTTTGATAAAAGCATTCACGACATCATCAATATAAACAAGATTCATCACATGCACACGGTTATTGACTTGAATTGGTAAGCCATTCGCAATATTATAACAGAATGTCGCAATCGCACTATTATAATTTGGACGACACCACTTGCCAAAGACATTTGGTAAGCGATAGACATATGCTTTCGTTCCAATTTTAGCTGCATAATCAAACAATACTTGTTCACCTGCTCGTTTACTCTTACCATAGTCATTATCAAGTTCCGCTTGAATTGATGAAGTAATCAACACTGGCGCTTGATTCCCATTTCCTTCGAGAGCTTCAAGCA
>JBOFQK010000203.1:0-7258 GCA_051660865.1 Culicoidibacterales bacterium
CGATTATTGCTCGTTATATGTTCTTAAAAGAAATGATGAAACTAAATGCATTAACTGGTCTCGAACTTTCAAAAGGTTCAAATATTCAAGCAACAAATCAAGCAGCCTTTTTAATTGAAAATTCGCCAGAAGTCTTAAATAAAGTCGCTAAAGTCCACTTTATCAATACGAACAAAGCAAAAGAAAAAATCAAACATGAATCTTTACTGCGTGATTTAGAAACATTACGCCGTTAAAAAAGCATCACTCACGTGATGCTTTTTTTATTTTTTTCGCTTTTTGATTATAATTGCAATAATACCCATTGCTAAAAAACCACCAAAAAAGCCGCCAAAATGTCCTAACCAATTAATTGAACTATCAATGAAACCGATTAAAATATTTACTCCTAAAATTGGTAAAATCACTTGTTTTGAATAATTACGAAATTGTTGCGGAAATGCGTATGACAAGACAATAAATGCTCCCATCACCCCAAACAAGACACCGCTCCAACCCGCTGACAAGCCATTATCTGCACCAAACAAATAAGTCGCTGCAGTTGTTGTGAACATCGCAATTATTAACACGCAGACGTATTGCCATGCTTTTAATACTGACTCAAGCAAGTTACCAAATTGATAATAAATCACCATATTCATCAGTAAATGAAAGAAACCAATATGTAAAAAATTCGCTGTAATTAAACGCCAAATCTCACCATTGGCGACGAGTTGATTTTGCATTGCCCCAAACTCAAGCAACACGTAGATACTTTCACTTCCACCCGCAAAAGTCATAACAATGAAAATCAAACCACATAAAACAATCAAACCATTTGTAATTGTCCACTTATTCCATGTTGGCATTGGTTTGCTCCTTTGCTTGTATTTTTTGGAAAATAATCATTAAAATCAAGGCACAAATTGAGACCCCCGCAAAAATTAAAAACATCACCGTTGTTGTTCCACTACGATCAATAAAGTTTCCAGCTACAACATTTAAAAGGGTTAAGACCCCTCCACTAATTGCGACATTTAACGCCATTGCTGTCCCAGTAATATTCTCCGATACATTTTCACGAATCAATGTAAATACTGCCGGTTGTACGAAGGCAAATGCGATTCCATGTCCAAATAACGTTAGGAAGAAAACGAAAATATTTGGTGCCAAAAATGCTAATATCCATCGGAATAAAGTAATCACTAATCCAATAACCATCGTTTCTTTTAACCCTATGCGTTGATAAATTTTTTCAACATAAATTAAGGCTGGCACCTCAGATAAACCGGCCGCAATCAAGGTACAAACACCAACAGCTAGTACACCACCGCCTAGTGTTTGGACATGAAGTGCTAAATAATTTGAAGCTGCATTCATCGTCCCAAAATTTAACGCACCGATAAGAATGATAAACCAATACATTTTATTGGTAATTAAATAGCGAAAATCCGTCTTAAAATGTGTTTTCGCTTTTTCCGCTGGTCTTGGTAAATTCCTTAAAAAGAAAATTGGCAACGCCAAAAATAGCATAAAGATAACAAAAATCGAATCAAGACCAATTTTCTCAATGACCGGTGTAAAAGCTAATACACTCACAGCATAGCCAAACGAACCAAACCAACGCATTTTCCCAAATGGGACTTTCGTTTGAAAAGCTATTGTCGTTGCTGTCGCATCAATTAATGGAAAAATTCCTGAACGGAAAAACTCAAGCAAAATCATGACGGCTAACACCGTCATAAACGTTGCTGTTGATCCGAGCATAAATGCAGCTGTTGCACTCATCCCTAAAAGGACAAATAAAATCAACCGTGGGTTTTTCGTCACATCTGCGGCAATCCCCCAAAACGTTGCTACTCCAATCGACATAATCGAACCAACTGACATAATGATCCCAATGCTCGTTGCATCAAATCCTAAGTTTTCTTGTAAATATAATGGCATCAAATTATAAAACAAACCGACCCCAACTAAATAAAACAGGTAGAAAAAGCGGACGCTCCAAACCGTGGTTTTTAACTTTTTAATTTCCATACTCGCCCCCGTTTACCCTTATCGTTGTTCGTCGATAACTTGTTGACGCAACTTCTCAATAACTTCGGTAAAGTAAGTCGGTAGTGGCGTACTAAATTCTAAATACTCTTCCGTTTTCGGATGAATAAATCCAAGCGTTTTGGCATGTAAAAACTGCCCATGTTGACGAGTAATTGTTTTTTGTGGTCCGTATAATGGATCACCAACTAATGGGAAGCCAATATAATTCATATGGACACGAATTTGATGTGTTCTTCCAGTTTCAAGACGACATTCAATTAGCGTAAAGTTTTTAAAACGTTCTAACACCGTAAAATGTGTTACTGCTTCTTTTGAATTAATATGTGTTGTCGTCATTTTTAAACGGTTTGTCACATCACGACCAATTGGCGCATCAATTTTTCCACGTTGATGTGAAATCACACCATGAACAAGTGCAATATAGCGACGCGTTACTGTTTTGGCTTGTAACTGTTTTACTAAATGCTCATGTGCTTGATCATTTTTGGCAACCATCAATAATCCTGATGTATCTTTATCGATTCGGTGCACAATCCCAGGGCGCATCACCCCATTAATTCCCGACAAGTCAGTTACTTGGGCAACAAGTCCGTTTACTAACGTATCATCTTGATGTCCTGCGGCAGGATGGACAACCATTCCCGTTGGTTTGTTGACAACAATGACATCTTTATCTTCATAACAAATATCTAAATTCATTGCTACTGGCTTCACTTCTAGTGGCACTGGAGCTGGAAGCTCAAACATAATTACATCGTCTAATTTTAATTTATAGTTGGTTTTCACTGGCGCACCATTTACAAATAAATGCCCATCTTTGACTAATTGTTGAACTTGTGATCGTGAAATATCAGTTGCAATCTCGCTGACAACTTTATCAACACGAGCACCTACGTTTTCAATTCTCGCAATAATTTTCATAAAAATCACCTTTCAGTTGTGGTGTCCCACGTATTATTCTCGTTCGCCGACACGCAAACGGTATTCCTTCAACATTTTACCACCTTTCTGCTTTAAAGGCTACCAAATTTTCTTTCTGTAACTACCAATTCATTTCAAAAACAAAACGGTTCTGCACACCTTTGTACAAAACCGTTTAAACTTGTTATTCACTTTTATCAGTAACTTCTTGACTAGTAAATAATAGCAAGATTGCAAATGCGACTACTCCTAATGACAATGCAATATCAGCAATATTGAAAATTGCAAAGTGATAACTTCCAAATTGGAAAGCAAAGAAATCAACAACTTCACCAACAAAAAGTCGGTCAATAAAGTTACCAATCGCTCCCCCTAACATAAATGCTAATGCAATCACTAAACCTGGATTCGTTTTCCGATATTGTTCGATTAAATAAATGAAAAAACCAAGAGCAAAAATTGTAATTAACAATAAAAAATCTAGTTTTCCTTCCAAAATACTGAAGGCAGCCCCAGTATTTCGATGTGACGTAATCGTAAAAAATTCTGGAATAACAACTAAACGTTCACCAACTTGCATATAAGTTGCTACTGCATACTTCGTTAACTGATCAACTACAATAACAGCAATCGTGATTAAATATAATATCCAACGCTTCATCTCTCTCACCTTAACACCCAATTTACATTTTATTGTATCATATTTGTCTAAAATTACGTGTTATTTTTTTGATTTATTCACTATACGGTTTGTATAACTGCCGGTTTTCAAGTGCGAAGACGCGTTGCGTAAACTCACCTGGCTCAACACCTTTTAATGCCCGCTCCATCATCATCATTTTCGCGTCAATATTATCAATATAAGTTAAAATCTCCGCTTCCATCATCATTGGGACTTTTGGTGATCCGTATTCTAGCTTACCATGATGACTCAGTACAAGATGTTGTAAAATCATCACAATTTCTTGATCACGTTCTGAAGTTAAGTTTAATTGATGGGCAATCACTTCTAGTTCACTTGCCATAATCGTAATATGACCTAACAGTTTCCCTTTTGTCGTATATTCAGTTGCAATCGGCCCTGAAAGCTCGATTACTTTTCCTAAATCATGCAATAAGACACCAGCGTATAAGTAATCACGGTTCAAGCTTGGATAAAGCTCATGTAAACTTTGAGCTAAACGCAACATACACAACGTATGGTAAGCTAAACCGCCCATATAATCGTGATGATTTTTGCTTGCTGCTGGAAACTTATAAAATTGCTGTTGATATTTCCCGAGTAATGTTTGAACAATTTGTGAAACTGTTGGATTATTAATCGTTCCAATAAACGCGCTCACTTCAGCCTGCATTGCTTCTGAAGCCATTGGTGCCGTTTCAATAAATTGATCCATTGCCACATTACTTGCTGCTTGTAATTTCAACACTTTTAATTGGGTTTGATTCCGATAAGTATTTTTGACAAATGAAGCTTCAACTACCGTTCCAACAAGGGCTGCGACTTGTTGAAGGACTTCTTGGCTTGCTTGCCACAATTTAGCACCGATCGTGCCCGTGCTATCTTGTAATTCTAAATTCAAATAAATTTGCCCATTATTTGCCGTTCCATGTGTCATTCCACTCAATAAATAAGGAGTATTTTCAACCGTTGTTCCATCTGGTAATTTTTGTACATCAATTAATTGCATCTGCATATAGCCTCACTATCGTTTTGTTTTAATTAGTAAATTAACCGCTTGTTCAATTGCTGCTTCGCGCTCATCTTCGGCATAGTCAAGTAAACACTGTTCTAAGTTTTTGGCGACAATGTAGCCAGCAATACGATCAAGTGCACTCCGAGCGGCATTGACTTGCGCAATCACATCTTGGCAACTTGATTCAGCTTCAACCATTCGTTTAATCCCACCAATTTGGCCTTCCACTCGGTTTAAACGCTGGATTAATTTTTTATCTGGTTTTACTTCCATCGTAAGCACCTTACTTTCTTTTCATAGCAAAAGTATAGTAAAAAAACCGCAAAAAAGCAAATAAATAGCCTAAAATAAAAAAACGGAACATGTTCCGTTTTTTATCTTTTCTTAACCTTAATTAATTCAAGCAATGAAAATACCGGTTTGTATTTGGGACCAATTAACTCATATTTCTCAATGAAAATCTCAACAAAAATCAACAAGATGCCTAATAAAATTAAACCCCAAATTTTACGAATTCCATACACAACCGCTGTGGCTGAAAATAACGCTGAAATTCCATAAATGATTAACAACGTTTTTGTCGATGACGCCGTTGAATCAAGCAATTTATGGTGTAAATGTTCTCGATCTGGTTCACCAATTGATTGCCCTCGTAAACGACGGCGAATAATTGCCACAAATGTATCCAAAATTGGTACTCCAAGCATAACAATCGGCATTAAAAACGAAGCAAATGCCGCTTGTTTATAGCCTAAAATTGAGAGGATTGCAATCATAAAACCTAAAAAGTTTGAACCGGTATCACCCATAAAGATGGTTGCTGGTGGGAAATTGAAAACAATAAACCCTAATGTCGAACCTAATAAAATTAATGTGACCGTTGCCGCAAAATAACTCCCGTCAAAAACAGCTAAAAAAGCGAGTGTTGTTAACGTAATGGCAGAAATCCCACTGGCTAATCCATCTAAACCATCGATTAAATTAACTGCATTCGTGATTCCCACAATCCACAACAACGTGAAAATTGGTGAAAACCATTCTGGAAACTGGAGGGTTAATCCTGGCACAAAGATAAATTCAGTAATCATAAATTGCCCACTGTATAAAACAATAATCGCTGCCAAAAATTGACCACCGAATTTTACAAGTGGCTTAATTGGCGCAATATCGTCATACATGCCGATTAAAATAATGATAAACGAACCAACTAACACATGGTCTAAGCCCTTAAAACTACTTCCAAATAGTACATAACCAATTAAAAATGATAAGAAAATTGAAAGGCCCCCAAGCCTTGGTATAACCCCTTTATGAAATTTCCGCTTCGTGTCTGGATAATCAACAGCACCAATTTGGACCGCCATTTTCTTCACAAATGGGACACTTAACCAACTAATTGTAAAACACGTTACTAAAATCGTTAAAATTTCACTTGCTCTCATCGGCTCATCCAACTACTCAGCTACTGATTCATCAGTTGCGCCTTGTGTCACAAGTTGACGCAAGTAAGCTGCGACTTCATCATGTAATTCTGGACGATCAAGTGCAAAATCAATTGTCGCTTTCACAAATCCGAATTTATCCCCTAAATCATAACGTTGGCCTTCAAAGTCATATGCATAAACTGCTTGGCGATCCATTAAACGTTTAATTGCATCAGTTAATTGAATTTCATTTCCAGCACCTGGTTCTTGACTCGCTAAAAGTTCAAAAATTTCCGGTGTTAAAACATAGCGACCTAAGACTGCCATTTGACTTGGCGCATCAGCTTGCTGTGGTTTTTCTACCATATCAGCTAATTTTACTAAGCGTCCATGTTGTGGCACTGACTGACTTGGTGCAACAATTCCATACTTATCAACATCGCTGATATCGACTGTTTGCACGCCTAAAACTGAAGCTTGTTTTTGATCATACGCAGTAATTAATTGTTTTAATGCCGGTTCTCCACCCTTATTAACAACAACATCATCTCCTAGTAAAACAGCAAATGGTTCATCTTGGATAAATGCTTTTGCTTGCAATACGGCATGACCTAATCCTAGTGCTTCTTTTTGACGGATATAGTGAATATTCACCATGTTTGAAATTCCTTGAACCATTTTCAACATTTCAGTTTTACCTTTTTTTGCTAATGTGTCTTCAAGTTCATATGATTTATCAAAGTGGTCTTCAATCGAACGCTTCGTTCCACTTGTAATGATTAAAATTTCTTCGATTCCTGAAGCTACTGCTTCTTCAATAATATATTGAATTGTCGGTTTATCAACAATTGGTAACATTTCTTTTGGTTGTGCCTTTGTGGCTGGTAAAAATCGCGTTCCCATTCCGGCTGCTGGAATAACCGCTTTTCTTACTTTTTTAGCTTTTTTCATCGTGTATCTCCTTTTTTTCAACTAACGTTTGTAGTATAGCAAATTCTTATCTGTTTGACAAATTATGGAAGTAACTTGAAATTGCTGTAGCTATTTGCTCACTTGCTGTCCCATCACCATACGGGTTGGCGGCTTGCGACATTGCTACGTACGCAGCTTCGTCAGTTAAGAGCGTTTTGAACTCTTGATAAATTGTTGCTTCATTTGTCCCGACAAGCTTCAGCGTCC
>JBOFQK010000204.1:0-53735 GCA_051660865.1 Culicoidibacterales bacterium
GCTTATCTTGATTTTGAAGCAAAAGAAACACGCCTTAAAACCGCATTTCCATTGACGAACTTTCATAGTCACCAAATTCAGCATATGGAACAAGTGCTGAAGCAAAAAGGACTCTGTTTTGTCATCGTTCGCTTTGCGACGCTTGATCGTACGTTTATCCTTGATGCAACGCTTGTTTTAGAGTGTTGGAACAATCAATCCAATAACGGACGAAAATCGATTCCACTCACGTATTTCGAATCACAAGGTCATGAAATCCAATCATCCGGTTATCCAACCCTTGATTATTTACCGATGATCCATAAAATCTATTTTTCTTAGGTGGTGTAAATTATGAACCAAACACAACAGCCGTCACGGCGTAAGCAAACAAAAAAAACTAAAACCAAAAAACAACGCAACTTTAAATTTTTTAACTGGCGTGTTTTCGTTGGTATTCTTGGTGGATTATTTTTAGCAGCTGTCTTTACTGGCTTCGCAATTTTAAATTACTTTATTGATACCCGACCAACCATTGATGTCGATTCATTAAAAGAAGTCCAATCTTCAATTATGTACGATCTCAATGGTGAAATTGTTGCTAACTTTAAAGGGACATATTATGAACCAATCGAGTATTCACAGTTAGCAGATGTTTATATTGATGCTGTCATTGCAACAGAAGACTCAAACTTCTTTGTTCATGAGGGAATTGATATTAAACGGATTGCCGCCTCACTTGTCAGCAACTTAATTGCCAATGACATTGTTGGTGGTGGAAGTACAATTACTCAACAGCTGTTAAAATCAACGACTTTAACCGCTGAACAAACGTATGAACGTAAAATTTACGAAATGATTCTTGCACTAGAATTAGAACAAATAATGACAAAAGAAGAAATTTTCGAAGCTTATGTCAATACCATCAATTTTGGACCTGTCTACGGTGTCGGTTCTGCTGCTCGTTATTATTTTAACAAAGATGTTTCTGAATTAACACTTCCAGAAGCTGCGATGTTAGCTGGGATTCCTCAGCTTCCTAGTTATCACAATCCGTATTTAGACATTCAAACTGCTACTGAGCGTTATCAGACTGTCTTGAACTTAATGGTGCGCCACAATTACCTTTCGGAAACTGAAGCGAATACTGCCAAACAAATACCATTAGCTGATTTACTCGAAGAAAGTGAATTTTCAAATTCAAGTGCTTACTTCACCTATATGTCGGCAGTAACTACCGAAGTGCTCGAAAAAACTGATTTAGATCCAACAACCCAACAATTAAATATTTATACGAATTTAAATACGCAAATGCAAGATTATGCCAATGACTTACTTGACTCAGGAATGATTGATTTCCCTGATGATCAATACCAAGCAGCCTTTGTCTTCAGCGACACAACGACTGGGCAAGTCTACGCTATCGGTGGTGGTCGTGGACAAAACGAAGCTTTCGGGTTTAACTTTGCTACTGAAGGTGGACGTCAACCAGGTTCAACAATCAAACCAATTTTAGACTATGCCCCTGGGATTGAAAAAGAGCAATGGTCATCGCACCAACTCTTCACCGATGAAAAATATCAATACTCTGATGGTGTTCCTTTCTATAACTATGACTTCCAATATAAAGGTGATATGTCGATGAATGCAGCGATTGCTGATTCACGAAATGTTCCTGCTGTTAAAGCTTTCCAAGAAGTTGGCCCAACATATGCGGATCAATTCATCAAAAAATTAGGCATTGATTTCGGTGAACCACTTCACGAAGCCTACGCCTTAGGTGGCGGGAAAGAAGTAACACCATTACAATTAGCCGGTGCTTATGCTGCTTTCGGTAATGGTGGTCGCTTTAACGAACCATATTTTGTCACTAAAATTACCGATAATGCTGGTAATATTTTATATGAACATACACCTGAAAATGAACAAGTAATGCAGCCTGAAACGGCAACAATTATGAATAATATGTTACGTTACTCTGCTACTTCAGGGTTAGCCCAACGTGGAAATATTTCAGGTATGACAATTGCGGCTAAAACCGGAACAACAACGTATGCTCAAGAAACAATTGATGCCCTCGGCTTACCAAGCACAGCAGATAAAGACCATTGGTTTGTTGGTTATACCCCTGAATACACAATGGCGGTCTGGGGTGGATACGATACTGTTAGTAGTGAATACTACAACAAATTCGAAAATGCTCCAATCGTAAGCTCAATTTTCCGTTCAATGATGAGTGAATTTGGTAACTACGGTACATCTTTCCCAAGCTCAAGTAATGTTGTCAGTAAAACCGTTCTCAAAGATGTTTGGCCGACAGTACTTGCTCCTGAAGGTACACCTGCTGCTGATACTGAGCTCGCATGGTTTATCAAAGGTACTGAACCAACTCAAACCGGAACAAAAATTGAAGTTACTTTAACGGCACCAAATGCCAAAGTAACTGTTTCTGGTACTAACTTAGTAATGAATTGGTCGGCAATTGAGCCTAGTTTCTCAACAACTGATAGTGCGCAACTGGCACGTTATCGTGAATCTGTTGGTAAAACGATATATATTGTCTATGGAATTACTAGCGCTGGCGAGCAAGTTGAACTCTATCGTGGTTCTGATTTAAGTTATACAGCAACAACAGCTGCATTAGCTAAATACAGTAAATTTGGATTTGTTACTGCACTTGAGAAAAACGATACTGTTAGCTCAATGGCTCAATTAACTAATCCCCAAGCCACACCTGAATCTTGTCCTACCGGACAAAAACTTGAAGGCAACACGTGTGTCCCAATTGTTTGTTTAGAAGGCGAACAACTTGAAGGCAGCACTTGTGTCCCAATTGTTTGTTTAGAAGGTGAACAACTTGAAGGCAGTACTTGCGTCCCAATTGTTTGTTTAGAAGGTGAACAACTTGAAGGCAGTACTTGTGTTCCAATTGTTTGTCCTGAAGGTGAACAACTTGAAGGTAGCACTTGTGTCCCGGTTGAAGACCCAGATACTGAAGTAACTGACCCTTCAGTTCCATCTGATCCTTCAACTCAATCAGAAACTGTTCCAACAACGATTTCAACACGATTTATCCAACTGTTACAGTTTTTGATATAACTTTTCAATAAATCATTAAAAGCTGACTTTTGTTTTATGCAGAAGTCAGCTTTTATTGTTGGATGCATTCACCAACTAAAAACCCTCTACAAATGACATTACGTCTTTATAGAGGGTTTTTAGTTATTTCTTTCTCATGCTAACTGGTTTTGCTAAAATCTCACTAATGATAATACTTTCTCGTAAACTTTCAGCACTCTGCAACCGTTGGTGTAAATGACTACTATTCATCGGTGGTGTTTGTACGATTGTAGTTTGCCGAACAATTTCAGCTTGTGGCTGTGTTGCTTTTTTTTCACTAATTGGTTCTACAACCCGATTTGCTTTCGCTACTGTTTGCTGTTTTTGTGTATCCATTACCTTTGGTTGTGTCTGCTGCGGGAGCGGAACTAGCTCTGACAAGAGCGTATTCAATTTGTCAAAAATTGATTCGCGTGCCATTATTTTGAACCGCTAATTTCTGAAGCTGATTGTTCTACATGTGCGATACTTTCACGCATTTGGGTATCAGCTTGAAGATTTCGTAATTGATAATAATCGTTAATCCCTAAATTTCCTTTCCGGAAGGCTTCCGCAATTGCTTGCGGTACTTCAGACTCAGCTTCGACAACTTTGGCTTTCATCTCAACAACTTTGGCTTTCATTTCTTGTTCATAAGCAATTGCCATTGCTCGTTTTTCTTCCGCTTTTGCTTGGGCAATTTGTTTATCGGCTTCGGCTTGATCAGCTTGTAATTTCGCGCCAATATTACGGCCAACATCAATATCAGCAATATCAATTGAGAGAATTTCAAATGATGTTCCTGAATCTAACCCTTTATCTAGTACTGTTTGCGAAATTGAATCCGGATTTTCCAATACGGCTTTATGAGACATACTTGAGCCAACTGTCGTCACAACCCCTTCACCAACACGAGCAATGATTGTTTCTTCACCAGCTCCACCGACTAAACGCTCAATGTTTGCACGGACTGTCACTTTCGCTTTAACCATAACTTCAATTCCATCTTTTGCCACAGCAGAAATGAGTGGTGTTTCAATCACTTTTGGGTTAACACTCATTTGAACTGCTTCTAAGACATTTCTTCCCGCCAAATCAATCGCTACTGCTTGCTCAAATTCTAAAGGAATATTCGCTCGTTGAGCTGCGATTAATGCATTAATAACGGTATCGATATTTCCACCAGCTAAATAGTGAGCTTCTAACTTATCAATTTCTAAGTCAAGTCCTGCCTTTGTCGCTTTAATGAGTGGATTAATGATGCGTGCTGGTGCAACTCGTCGGAAACGCATCCCGATCAATGTTGAAATTGGTACTTGCACATTAGAAAATCGCGCTGTAATCCATAATCCTACTGGAATTATTGTTAATAAGATAATAAATAAAATCAAAAACACAATTGCAAACGGAATGATTAATACTAATCCTGTTAGTTCCATCTTATTTTTCCTCCATTTTTGTTACTTCTTTCAGTGCCCGAACAAAAATTTTCCGATAATCAACCCGGATAATTTTGACGCGCTCCCCTTTTTCAATAATATTCCCCATTGATATTGCATCATACAGTTCACCTTTTACTTCAATTGTCCCGGCAGGGCGCAATACTGAGTAAGCAGTTGCTTCTTCGCCTAATAGATACTCCAATGACTTAGCCCCTTTTTCTTGAACAGCTGTTTGCAAGTACAAGCCTTGCGATTTTCGAAATAACACGATTGATCCAACCACGATTGCTAGCAACAATAAGCTTGCCGCTAGTGAGATTGCCAAATTATTTACCGTGATAATTAAAAGCATCAAACTTGCACTAAAACTGATGACACTTAAAATTGCAAAAGCACCTATTCCTGGAATAAACACTTCAATAATCGCTAGGACAATTCCCAGTATGACTAAACCAATAATCCACTCTAGCGGCATACCTCCCCACTTCCTTTCTTTTGATTACTCGCCATTATATCACACTCAACAAAAAAACCATCACTTTTCGTGATGATTTTCTCAATAATTATTTTTGCTGCTTGCGTAACGCACCATGGTCCGTTGGTCCAACGTATTGGTTTAAAGCAAATCCACCTTCAATTGCTGCACTAATAAATTTTTTAGCTGTTTGAATCGCTTCAAGCGGTGTTGAACCTTTTGCTAATTCTGCACAAATAGCTGCTGAAAACGTACAACCCGCTCCATGTGTGTAACTTGTTTCTGTTCGTGGCGCTTGGAAATGATGCATTGTTTCGCCATCAAAGACCACATCAATGGCTGCACCAGCTTGATCGTGTTTTCCGCCTTTAACAACCACATATTTCGCTCCACTTGCATGGATTATCCGTGCTGCTTGCTCCATTTGTTCCACAGTTTCAATTGGTGGCATTTGTGCCAATTGTGCTGCTTCAAATAAATTAGGCGTTACAACCGTCGCAAGTGGTACAAGTTTTGTCCGTAATGCTTCTGCTACTTCAGGAAATAGCGGCTGATCTGCACCTTTGCAAACCAAGACTGGGTCAACAACTAAATTTTGCAACTTAAATTTCTTGACATTCTCAACGACTAAATCAATAATTTCAACTGTCGCCAACATCCCAGTCTTCGTCGCTTGTACACCAATCCCTTGAACAATCGTATTAATTTGTGCTTGAATCACATCTAATCCAATTGGAAAAACTTGATGATTCCAATGCTGACTCGGATCCATTGCGACAATTAACGTTAAGGCACTCATTCCATATACATCACGTTCTTGAAATGTTTTTAAATCCGCTTGAATCCCAGCTCCACCACTACTATCTGATCCCGCAATTGTTAATACTTTTGGTAAACTCATTTTTCTTCCTCCATTTTTTTCAAGTATTACTT
This sequence comes from Culicoidibacterales bacterium, assembly GCA_051660865.1. GTDB lineage: Bacteria > Bacillota_I > Bacilli_A > Culicoidibacterales > ZOR0006 > ZOR0006. The sequence goes on from JBOFQK010000204.1 coordinate 5,929, forward strand.
TTATAATAACTTTTTTTAAAAAAAGTGCAATCATTTTTACAAATTTTAGCATCTAATCAAAAAAAGTCATCGTAGTCGTTGATTCCGCGACTACTATGACTTTTCAAATTGACGATTTGATTGCTTACTTATTTGCTTCAACAAAATCAACAATATTTTGGACTGTTTTCATGTTCATTAATTCTTCTTCAGGAATTTCAACACCAAATTGCTCTTCAGCTTCCATTACAACTTCCATTACTGCTAATGAATCTGCCTCTAAATCTTCCTGGATGCGTGCCTCTGGTGTAATTTGTTCCATATTTACTCCTAGTTGATCAACTAAGATTTCTGCTACTTGTTCAAATGTTGTCATTGTTTATCGTTTCCTTTCAAGTTCACTTTTACTTTACAAATTTATTGTAACGGAAAATAGTTTGATATTCAAGGTATTTTCTCTTTTTTTGAATAATATCAAAAATAATCCGCTTTTTTGAAAGTTTTATCGCAAGCTATTGTTTGCTTTTTCGTATTGATAACGGAAGTATTTTAAAATTACCGCAATTTCAGCTTCATCAAAATATGGTTGCGCGGCTTTAATCCGTTCACGGAAAAACTCAGTATACGCCTGCGCGGCTTCAACGCCACTCGCTTGGAGCTTAACGTAAATTACTCGTTTATCAAAGCTTTGTCGTTCACGCAGTAAGTAGCCTTTTCGCTCTAATCGCGAAACAATTGATGTCAATGTCCCCATCGTAATCCCTAATGTTTTGGCAAGGACCGTCATTGTCGGCTTTGGTGTTCGTTCAATTAAACCGAGTAAGCGAAATTCATTTAAAGTCACTTGCTCATATCCACGTTGATTTAAATAGATTCGTTCATCGGCTGCAATGGCAATATCTGCCTTCAAAAATTCGTCAATGACATTATATGTTAATTGTGTTAAATCAGTCATCGTCACACATCCTTTCTTAGTTTGTTTCCTTATTATACTAAACTCAAGCAGTGATTTGGATTAGAAACTCTTTCCAAAAAATATTTTTTTCGGTATAATAAAGAGTGATAATTATAAAGCTAAAGAAAAAAGGGGTTATCATTATGGAACACATGACTGAAAAAACGTTATTCACCCACCATTCTTCATTTGATGAAGTTGGTGGTCTTAAGCCAGTTTATGCTTTTTTTGCACTGATCAATCGTGCTGAAAACGGGGCAAAAGCATTAAAAGTAATGGTTGATGGTGAACACATTTGGGTTGAAGATTTTGAATTCATCACAAATCTTGATGAATTTGTTGCACTTCAAGACAATGCTGTTTATGACACATTTATCAAAAGTTTACGAAAAAATTTGCGGGGAAATAAAAGTTTTAACGCTGATTTTGTGCGTTACTTATTGCGTGAAGCAAGTAATCGTTAAAAAAAGAGGGGCAACCCTCTTTTTTTAACGCGTAAAACTAGCGTTATGGTATAATAATACTATTCACTTTGAAAGAGAAAGGAATTATTTCAATGCCTACATTTATCGCCATTGATTTTGAAACAGCTAACCACTACCGGAACAGTGCTTGTGCACTTGGAATAACTAAAGTCGTTGATGGCAAAATTGTTGAAAGTCGTGCTTGGTTCATTCGTCCACACCACATTGCCTTTCACGAAAAAAACATTGCAATTCACCATATTTATCCTGAAATGGTTGAAAACGAACCTACTTTTGCAGAATTAGCAAATGAAATTATTCCATATTTTGAAAATTGCGATTTTGTCCTCGCACACAGTGCACCTTTTGATTTTGGCGTACTATCTGCAGTTTTGCAAACCTACGACTTACCAAACCCGAAATTCCAATATAGTTGTACCGTTCAAATGGCTCGTAAAGCTTGGCCACATTTACCAAGTCATAAACTCAATGATTTAGCGGCTCATTTAGGAATTGAATTTCATCATCATGATGCTAATGATGATGCTCGTGTTTGTGCCCAAATTGCCTTAGCAATCTTTCAACAATTTCAGCTTAATTCAATTCAAGAATTTGATGCCTATTTTCAAACTAACTATACAAAAACTTTCACAACAATTATTCCGAAAAAAAAACAAAGTCAACTCCGTGTCATTCAACCTGAAACACTAGATTTTGATCCCAATCATCCCTTTTTCCATAAAAAAATTGTTTTTTCAGGTCGTTTCCATCATTTAACTCGGGCTCAAGCAATTATTGCGTTAGTCAATGTCGGTGGTATCCCTCAACGCGAGATTTCAAGTTACACTGATATTCTTGTTATTAGTCAAAATAGTTATGATCACTGGGTTGCTAGTCAAAAGACTTCAAAAAAACTTGACTTTGCGATTAAGCATAATAAGCAAAATACGTTTAAAATTAAAGTGCTAACCGAACAACAATTTTTAACGTTGCTTACACCTTAACTAACTGCATAGAAAAAACCGATTCACTGCTACGTTCTGAATCGGTTTTTTTCTATTGGTTAAGCTTTTAATTTTTGTAGTGCTTCAGCAACTGTTGACACAAGATAGTTCGCTTCTTGTTGGACTTGCTCACTCGCATGATGGAACGTGAAACTATTTGGTGTTGTCGCAAACATTGAGATATCATTTGCTGCGTCACCAATAACAGCAATTTCTTCAGGAGTAATACCCATTGTTTGTAAAAATTGTTTTACCGCACTACCTTTTGATACATCCTTTGGTCCAAGATTCACTTCTTGAATATCATTGAAAATTTCAAACTCATCCGGTAATTCTTGATTAATCGCCTCAACAATTGCTTGAATTGCTCCGGCATCACCTTGTAAAAAGTATTTAATTGGTAAAATTGTTTCACCAAATTCAGGAATAATATCGGTTTCTGACCAAATATGATTTTGTTTATACACATCATCATGATTAACCTGTCCATGGTAGTAAACCCAGTCTTTATCACTCGCTTCGATAATGCTTAACCGTCCTGCTAATTTGGCTAACTCACGACTCACTAAACGACTTGCGTTTGTTGCTAATCGTTGTTCAAAGACAAGTTCACCACTTTGCGTCCGAATCATCGCTCCGTTGCAGCTAATTCGATAGCTTACTGGGCCAATTGCTTCTAAAGCTGCAAAATTTTCAATTTCAAAATCAGCACGACCAGTAGCAACAATAAATTTCCCGCCACCTGCAATAAATTCGGCAATTGCCGCTTTATCTTCATCGGTTACCCGGAATTGAATAATATTTTGCTGTTCATCGCGAATAATTTTCCGTCGAACTAATGTCCCATCTAAATCACAAATAAAATATTTAATCATCGTATCTTCCTCGATCTTTCGCATTTTTTTCCTACTTATTATCCCTGTATTAGTTGCTATTTATGTGACTGTTAAATAACGCAATCCAATTGTTTGTCGCTGTTGATCCAGCGCAATAATTTCAACACTCACAATATCATTTAAGGCCACGATTTCCATCGGGTGATTAATTCGCTTACCAAATTCCGATTTATGAATTAACCCATCAAACTTAACACCAATATCAACAAAGGCTCCAAAATCAACAATATTTCGCACTGTACCTTGTAAATGCATACCAATTTGTAAATCGCTAAAGCTGAGCACATCTTGACGAAGTAACGGTTGGGGATATTCATCACGCGGATCACGATTTGGGGCTAAGAACGCAGCTAAAATATCTTGGACGGTTGCTAAGCCAGCATTAATTTCACGACTTAATGCCACTTGGTCTAATTCCGTAATCACTCGTTGCAACGCATCCGTTCCTAAATCAGTCGGCTTAAATCCAATTTTTTTCAAAATCCCTTCTGCTAATCGATAACTTTCTGGGTGAATTGGGGTTTGGTCAAACGGATGACTAGCTGCTTGAATTCGTAAGAACCCGGCTGCCTGTTCAAAAGTTTTCGCCCCCAATCTTGGCACTTTTTTCAATTGTTGACGACTCGTAAAAATCCCTTGTTCTTGGCGATATTGTACAATCTGTTGCGCAACATTCATATTTAACCCTGAAACTGAAGCGAGTAATTTTGCACTTGCGGTATTCAATTCAACCCCGACACGATTAACCGCACTTTCAACGACAGCACCAAGTTCAGCTTGTAGTTCTCCAGTTGGCAAATCATGTTGATATTGACCAACACCCAATGACTGCGGATCAATTTTAATTAATTCTGCCAAGGGATCAAGTACACGGCGAGCAATTGAAACAGCACTTCGTTGTTCAACTTGTAAATGAGGAAACTCACGAATTGCTTCCTCACTCGCTGAATACACACTCGCTCCCGCTTCACTGACAATTAAATACGGTACTGCTAATCTTGCTGATTTCATTGTTTCAGCAATAAATTCTTCACTTTCTCGACTTGCCGTTCCATTCCCAATAGCAATTACACCAACTTGATATGCTTGAACAAGCTTTTGGATTTGCTTACTCGCTTGCTCACGTTGATTTTGTGGTTTATGTGGATAAATTACCTCAATTGCCACAACATCACCCTGTGCATCAATTACAGCTAATTTACATCCTGTTCGATAAGCTGGATCAAGACCTAAAATCGTTTGTCCTTTTAAAGGTGGCTGCAATAATAATTGTTGGACATTTTGACTAAATACTTGAATCGCCTGAGTTTGAGCGCGTTGACTTAATTCTTGACGAATTTCGCGTTCTAAACTTGGAAATAGTAACCGTTTATACGCGTCGGCAAAACAGTGATTAATATATCCCTCTAAACTACTATCTAAACGCTTCATTAACGTCGCCATCACGCGTTGAACTAAAATGCTTTGATCAACTTCAAGTTTTACTTGTAAAATACCTAGCTTTTCTCCACGATTCAACGCTAAAATTTGATGATTTGGAATCATACTCAATTTAACTCGATAATCATAATACATTTGGAAAGTTTGTTTTTCATCTTCCGCTTTTGGTTTACGTTTACTCATTAACACCCCATTTAAGCGTAAAAAACTTCGGACACGTTGGCGGATTGTTGCAGTTTCGCTATAAGTTTGAGCCAAAATAAACGCTGTTTGCTGGAGAACTTCGGCAACTGTGGGAATTTCTTCACGACAATACGCTTGAGCTAAATTTTCAATTTCACTCCAAGTTTGCTCACCAGTTAAAATCACCTGTGCCAACGGTGCTAATCCGAGTGCAATCGCTGCCGTCGCTTTCGTTTGACGTTTTTGTTGAAATGGCAAATATAAATCATCAAGTTCTTGCATTCTTGTCGCCGCTGCTAATTTTTGAGCTAAATTTTTGTCAAGCAAACCTTGTTCCGCAATTAAACGGATCACTTGTTCTCGCCGTTTTTCTAATTGTTGCACAGTTTGCCAATGCTTGGCAATTTCACGAATTTGTACTTCATCTAAACTTCCGGTTTGTTCTTTTCGATACCGAGCAATAAATGGAACCGTATTCCCTTCATTGAGTAACGTCAATACTGTTTCTATCGCTTTTGGTGCGAGTTGCAACTCATTAGCAACTTGCTGAATCATTTGTAATTCCATCCTTTTTTCCTCCCGAAAAAAAAGAGTAGCTGCTGATGCCACTACTCATTTTCTTGTTGTTGTTCATCCACAACACGATAATCAGCATCGATTACTGATGTTGGGGGTGCTTGTTTTGGTTGATCTTGTTGATAATATTGTTCATATTGCTGTGTATAATCATCCATCATCGCTTGGCGACGTTTCCGTGCACGATACGATGCTAACAACCAGTACGCAATCAATGCAAAACCAAATAGTGGGAAGGTGACAAAGAAGAAACGGAAAACAACCGAAATCCCTCCAAGCACAAGTGCTAAAATTAAAATTCCCCAAAGCCAACACCCTAAGTTACTACCTGGTCGTCCAGTATTATATTCAATTTGCATATGACATCACTCCTTTCAATCATATTTGACGTTGAAATACTTTTGGAACCCGCATATCAATCGCACACATAATTTCATATGAAATCGTCTCAAGTTCACTAGCGACTTGTTGAATTGGGATATGCGGCCCAAATAATTCGACCGTCGTCATCGTCGGATAAGCAGTTGGTAACCAAACCATAAATTGATCCATACAAATTCGACCAATAATTTCACACATTTGGCCATTAATATACACCTTGCGGCCTTGGTTTTTTCGCCACCAACCATCGGCATAACCAATCGGAACAACCCCAATATAGCCATCGGTTGGACAAGTATACGTAAAACCATAGCCAACCTGTTCGCCTTGATTAACAGCTTTCACTTCTAACAACCGACTATAGAGTTTCATCGCTGGTTGTAATTTAAATGGCAAATCAAGCGGGGCATCATCGACACCATACATTAAAATTCCTAGCCTAACCGCATTGGTCCGTTTTTCATTCGCTAATCGAATCGCACCATATGAATTACTAGCATGAATATATGTAAATTCAAAATTAAGCTCATCAACCAACTGAATAAAGCGGTCATATTGCTGTATCATCGCCTGCTGATTTTGATCATCACTCGTTGCAAAATGAGTAAATAAACCAACGATTTCAAAACTTTGGTGGTGTTTTAAAGCAATTAATAACTGGCGCATTTGGGCTAGTGTTTTAACTCCCAAGCGGTTCATTCCACTATCAAATTTCAAATGGACTTGCACTTTTGGGCCTTCATACGTTAATGCCTGTTCAAGCCAACACCAATCTGAAACCGTTACTTGTAATAAATACTTCTGTGCCACTGCTAAATAATGTGGGGCAATTTTCCCAACAACAAGAATCGGTGCTTGAATTCCTGCTTCACGTAATTCAATCCCTTCATCAAGATTAGAAACACACAACCCTGTTGCTCCGGCTTGCAAGACAGTTAATGCCACCGCGACAGCTCCATGATGATAGGCATCGGCTTTGACAACTGCAAAAATCGCCTTATCTTTCGTATAATGTGCTTTAATATTTGCCACGTTTGTAGCAATTGCAGCTAAATCAATTTCTAGCCAAGTATCTCGGTGAATTGCTGACTTCATTCATCATTCCTTCTTTCATCAAGTTGTTCAATGATCACAAATGCGGTCGCATGCACTGTATCATGTGTAATCGATACATGAATCACTTCTTGAGTTGATTGCGTTAATACAACATATGGTGCGCCATTGCTATTTGTGAGCACACTTAAATCTTCAAATTTCACTTGACCAATTCCAGTCCCACGCGCCTTAGCATATGCCTCTTTTACGGCAAAACGTCCAGCTAAAAACTGCTGTTGATGAATCCCAGATTTCGTCGCATATAGTTCTAATTCACTCGTCGTCAAAATTTTTGTTGCTAATCGTGGTGTCATCCTTGAGATTTCAACACTATCAACACCAATCCCGATAATCACTATAATACTTCCACATCGACACGAGTAATTGCGTCAATGATTTGTTGACCTGAATGTAACGTATCAGCATCATAACTTACTGATAGCGTTTGATAATTCATTGAAAATTTTGCTTGAGTAACACCAACTACACTATGTAACGAACTCAGTACAACTTGCGCTTTTGTTTCATCGTTCACCCCTGTAACAACTAAAATTAATGTTTTACTTTTCATCTTGATCCCTCATTTCCTTGACTTCTTTTTTATTGTACTCCTTTTAGCACAAACTTTAAATAGTTGTTCGCGAAAGCTGCAGTTTAATATTCACTTTCATACAAAGTCTGATAAATATAGATATTGATTTTTACTAAAAGATACACATATACCATTTGTAAAACTGCTTGTATCGCTGAAGTTGATAACTGAATGGTTTCTTGCTCATTTGCCAGTGTGAGTGGTACGAGTGAAATCATCGGGAAAATTCCGGCAATCATTGAAAAAATTTCACCAATAATAATAAAAATTACTGTTGAAACTCCGACTAAAATCGCTAATTTTTTCCACCAACTTAATTGATTTAATAGCTGTGAACGATAAAGCATGTAAACAATCGTAACAACTGCAATCACAGCAATAGCACTTAAAATTGTCAAACCGAAGGCAACAAACCAATACCAACTATTTTCACCTTGTTGTAAATTGAAAACTTCTAAATATTGCCCTAAAGAAGCCGGCAACCAGTGCAAATTCAAAAAAATCGCACTACTAACAATTGCCGAAATAAGTGTATATGCCACCGCAAAAAAATTCGTCATTTGCCAAAATAGTGCTCGTCCATCTTGAAGTGCACCGACACGATGGATAAATCGTATCATTCGAATTGCCATCATTGGGAACACTAGCATCGGAATAAAGACCCAAAAAGCCAGTAAGACAATTAAAAAAATTAAGGCTTTTGGATCATTCAATACCATCAGAATCATATTACTCAAAAATGCCACGGTAATCGCAATTGTCATCCCATATAAAAAAGTTTTGTTAATTTCTCGTTGTAGTGTCCAAAATCGCATCATTTATACACCTCACGATATTTTTCAATAATTTCTAGCGGCTGTATATGCGCCAAATTATACTCGCGATACATTTTACCATTTTTAATAAAAATTACCCGATCAAACATTTGATGCGTTAACTCAATATGATTAGTACTAATCATAAACGTCGTTTGTGGTCGCCGATACTCTTGTAAAATTCGTAAAATTCGTTCGCGGCTCAAGAAATCAACACCACCAAATGGCTCATGGAACAAATAAATGTGTGTATTGCGACTTAGCGTTAAAGCAATTAAAATACTTGCCTCCATTCCCCTTGTCAAGCTACTCAGTGGCCATGCGGTATCAATTGCCAATTCTTGACATAATCTTTGACATTTAGCAAAATCAAAATCACTAAATAATGCTTGATACGTTTCGATTACTGAATGAACATCACTATCACTTGGAAAGATTCGCAAATTATCAATGTATGCAATTTGCTCGCGATGTTGATACTGGAGGGGTTGATGATTGACTTGAATCCGGCCTGCTGATGGTAAAAGTGTCCCCGCTAGTAATCTTAAAATTGTGACCGTTTCTAAACTATTTGGACCGAGTAAACCAATGACACCCGTTTCTTCGACCATAAATGAACATTTTTCTAAAATTGTTTTGTGGTAAACTTTTTTTGTTACAGATTCAAACTTAATGTTCATTGCACTCGTCACCTCTTTGTAAAAACTGCGTAATGATTTCAGCCGCTTGCTTAGGTTGCTCACTCAATGGTAAGTGCCCTGCTTGTTTCACTAAGGAAATTGTTGAACGTGGAATTGTCCATTTGACAATGTTACCTTTACGAACATCATATAACGGATCTTCTTCTCCCCAAACAATTAACGTTCGCTGGGCTTGACAATGCGTTAAAAAACTTTCAGTAAAAAACAAACTAAACTCAGCATACCAAGCCTCTAAAGCGGGACCAATTATCTTACTTTGCTCAAATGTTGTTGTTTTCCATCTTTTCCAATCATTATTTGTGAGTTGTTCTGGCTGTGAATAATATAAGTACATTAGTTGTTGGAAATCTGCTTCACTTTCAATGATATATGGTGAATGACCACCTTGCTCAATCATTTGCGTATAAAGTTGCTCGGTTTTTTGTGTACGTAAATGCGTTAAATTGCCTAAAATGACCGTTGTTTCTGGTTGGAGATTGGCATGCATCAGCAATAAAGTTGCACCAAAGGACTGGCCAATCACCGCCGCAACTTCATATTGTTCTCTAATTTGGCTCAAAACTTGATCAAGTAAACTTACTTGCCCTTCAATTGTCCAATACGTTGCATCATTCGTAGATTGACCATGCCCAAGCCAATCAATGACAAGCACTCGATATGCTAAACCTATTGCTTTCGCAAATTCTGCTAATTGCTCTTTTGTTTCATATAGTCCAGGTAAACAAAAAAGTACTGGGGCAGTTGTCGTTGGATTCGTTAATAAATAGCTAAATGTTTGCCCAGCCACATGTAGCTCATTTTCAATGATTGTTTCTTTTTTAAACCGCTTTTTTCGATATAAGTTTTTTTTATATTTATCTTTTACCATAAATCTTCCTCAGTTTCTTGTGTATGCTGCATAATTTCTTGGCGAATCATCGACATTTCAATATCGAGTCGTTGCGCAGCCATCGCCGTTTGCTGAAGTGCATTCATTGCCGTTTCGGGAATATTTCCAGCTGGATACTTATATTGTAGCTTATGTTCAGTTGCTGCCCAAAAATCCATTGATAACGTCCGAATTTGAATTTCAACTGGAATCCATACAACTTCACGATGTAAAACTACTTCGATTTCTGCAAGGACATGAATACTCCGATAACCAGATTGCTTCGGTTTGGCAATGTAATCTTTGATCTGACAAATCCGATAATCATCTCGACTTTGTAAGTGTGCTAAAATTAAATACGCATCCTCTTGAAAACTCGTAACAATCCGTGCGCCAGCAACATCAAATAAATATTTCTCAATATTTTCTGGAATCATCTCATGTCCTTTTTTCAGTAATTTTTTTTCAATCGATTCAAGTGTTTTCACGCGAATTTTCAAATGCTCAATTGGTGAGTAACCAAATTGCGTCCGCCAATCCATATCAATAATTTTCAAATCACTTTGTAATTCTTCCACTGCCATCTGGTAGCGCCCTAATACCTCGCGCCATTTTTTTGATTTTTCGCCAAATTTCTCCATTCTTATCCATTCCTTTGCTCCATTTTTTTAACGAGCCTACTCAACTCTTAGTATTTTCAGTAAAAATTAGTTGAAGCTTCAGCGCAATTTCCTTGAATTACACAGCTAAAAGTGGTAAATTCAAGAAAACTATGTCTTTTAGACACCTTATTCATCTTGTCAGTCTTCCGTAAAAGCTATCACCTTTTATTTTAACGATTTTCAACATGATTGCAAAGTACAAAAAATCAAATTCTGAAAGGTTGAACTAAATATGAGTAAAAATAAACCTTGGAAAAATAATAAAAGTTGGTTTAATACCATTCTTTTTTATTGTTTTTTTACAATTTTCGCTGCGATTGTCATCTACGCCATGCTCGTCGGCGGCCATGGCGCCTTGATTTATCTCGCAATCAGCGCCCTTTCATTCGTTGTCTTTTTATATATTTTTCTTGATGAAAATATTGACACTTCTACCAAATGGGCTTGGATTTTATTAACGATTCTTATTCCCTTTTTAGGGGTCATCGTTTACTTTTTATTTGGCCGAACTTCTAATCAAATTAAATCATTCAAACATAAATTTGTAACCGATGATAAATTTGCTAAGCTCGATCAAACCGTTACACCTCTTCATAAAAAAATTCACATTGAAAATGATATCGAACGTAGTCAAATTGAATTTATCGAACGCGTGAGCAGTCGTGCCTTTTATCACAACACTAAAACTGAAGTCTTAATTGGCGATCAATTTTACCGTGAATTAATTGCGGCCATTGATTCGGCTACCGATCATGTCCATATGGAATTTTTCATCGTCCGTGATGATGAAGTTTGCCAACCTATTTATGATGCAATGATGCGCAAAGCACAGGCGGGTGTCAATGTTCGCTTCCTCATTGACGCTGGTGGAAGTATGGGCACAATTAAAGAAAAATCATTACGCACACTTATTCGGGCGGGTGTCAAAGTTTCTTTCTTTGGTCGCCCTAAAGCGTTATTAATGGACGCTTCAGCCAATTGGCGAAATCACCGGAAGTTTGCAATCATTGATGGCAAAATCGGTTTTGTCGGTGGTTATAACCTTGGGAATGAGTATGTTTTCGGTAATATTCGGACCAAAAACTGGCGTGATACCCATGTTAAACTCGTTGGTGATGCGGTAAAAAGTATCCAAACAAGCTTTATTCAAGATTGGTACTATTCAACTGAAGAATCTGTTTTCACAAAAAAAATTGAACGCTTCTTTCCAGATCAAGATCGCCATGATGAACGAGGATTCGTGAAGCTCATTACTGATGGACCCGATGGCAACCAACAAAAAGTCAAAGCAGTCCTCTTTAAACTTGCTACCTCAGCTACAAATCGAATTTGGATTACGAGTCCCTATCTTGTCCCACCCGAAGAAATTATTGCCGTGTTAAAAACTGCTGCTGCTTCAGGTGTCGATGTTCGGATTATTATTCCTGAAAATCCAGATAAACGCTTTGTGTACACAGCTAGTGAAAGCTATATTAATGAATTACTTCGTGCTAATGTGCGCATCTTCAAATTAAAAAATTGCTTCCAACATAGTAAAATTTTTATTATTGATGATATTTTTGCCCTTTGTGGTTCAACCAATCTTGATCGGCGTGCACTTGAAATTAATTTTGAAGATATGGCACTCTATTATCGCCATCAAGCAGTCCACGATTTAACTGAGGTTGTCGCAAAAGATTTAGCTAATTCAATTGAAATTACGCAAGAAGTCTGGAGTAAACGTTTATGGATTCGTCATATTTTCGAGTCAATTGCTCGCATGATGGCACCTTTACTATAATCTCCTGCTATTTAATTAAAAAGCCTAGTACCAAGTGTCAAACTCGGTACTAGGCTTTTATTTATAATTATGCAATTTCAAGAGCAATTTTCATCATATCAGTAAATGTTTTTTCACGCTCTTCAGCCGTTGTTTCTTCCCATGTTACTAATGAATCAGAAACAGTTAAAATACATAATGCTTTTGCACCTAAGTGTGCTGCTGTCATGTATAATGCTGCTGCTTCCATTTCAACACCTAAAACACCCATTGCTGCCCATTTTTTCCAAGCATCTGGTTGTGCATTATAGAAAATGTCACTTGATAAAATATTTCCTACATGGTAACGTACGCCTAAGTTATCTGCTTGCTCAACTGCAGCACGAAGTAATCCCCAATCTGCAACTGGTGCAAATGTTCCTGGTAAGTTATATTGACTTTGCCAATTTGAATTCGTTGATGTTGCTTGTCCAATGATGATGTCACGTACATGTACATCAGCTTGATATGAACCGCAAGAACCGATACGGATTAAATTTTTCACTCCAAATTGAGTAATTAATTCATGTGCATAGATCCCAATTGATGGCATCCCCATCCCAGAACCCATAACTGAAACACGCTTACCTTGATAGTTTCCTGTATAACCTAACATTCCACGAACATCATTCACTTGAACAACGTCGCTTAAGAAATTTTCGGCAATATACTTTGCTCGTAAAGGATCTCCTGGGAGTAAAATTGTTTCTGCAAAATCACCTTTTTCGGCGCGAATGTGTGCTGTTGCCATAAATAAATACCTTCTTTCTCATTGATATACCTATTATACAACTGTTTTACGCGAAAGCGTAGCCCTTTACAAAGCCAAAAGATTAAAACTTACTATTTTTGATGATAAAGGAAAAAAAACGTGCATTTTTCAACGAAAATTCCGATTTTTTTGTTATAGTCAAATTAATCAAACAATCTGGAGGTTTTTTATGTTAACATTGCACACGACTGCACCTAACTTTACTTTACTCGGTCAAGATGAACAACTTCACTCTTTAAGTGATTATCTTGGACAATACGTGATTCTTTATTTTTATCCTCGTGATTTGACGGCAGGTTGTACATTACAAGCTGAAACCTATCAAAATCTTCAACCTGAATTTACGGCATTAAACACGAAAATTATTGGCATTAGTCGTGATACCGTTAAACGGCACCAACGCTTTTGTGAAGCTAAAGGATTAGATTTTCTCTTATTAGCAGACCCGGAAGAAACAGTTTGTAACCTATATGATGTGATGAAAGAAAAAATGATGTATGGAAAACAAGTTCGTGGTATTCAACGCTCAACTTTTATCATTAATCCGTCTGGGGAACTCATCGCAATCAATCGAAACGTCAAAGCTAAACTTGATCCAATGGCAACACTTGAATTACTCAAAACTCTACAAGACTAGTAAAAAAACCAGGATAGCCTGGTTTTTTTGTGCTTTAACAATAGGTTGGAAAATCTATTGGGAAATGATCATCTAAGTTTGTCGCATAATCTGTCCGTAGTGAACACATCCCATTCGCACAAAAACTTTTCAATTCAACTCCACGTTCCCAACTCGTATGTCGTTGTTTTAAGACAACTCGCTTTTGATTGAAAATTAGCCGTTCAATCACGGCCCGTGATTTTTCAATTAATGGCTCTTCATCCAATCCATAGCTCCCTTTTACGTGCGTAACAATTGGATGTCCATGTTGATCAATTCCCCAACGAATTGCTGCAATATGAAAGTAAAATTGCATTGCCCCCACTCCTTTTTCCTCTGAATGTGCTGTTATTATATCGCAAAATACCAACCACTGCCACCAAAAACGCTTGACTAATTATGGTGTTCGATGTTGGGCTAAAGGCAAATGCTCCGGAATCACATCTAACTGGAAACCTTGGGCTTGTAAACCTTCAATAATGGTTGGCAGTGCTGCAATCGTTGCTTCTTTCAAGTCCGTATCGTGTAATAAAATCACTGCATATTCCGCTTGATTCGCTGTCTGAAACAATGTTTGCTCGCTAATATATTGACTTGTAACCGTTTGACTGCTAGCATCCATTGAATCCACATTCCAATCTGTATAATTGACACCAATTGTTTGTAGCCATGTTAATGTTTCTTCAACAACTCCTGGTGTTCCAGCCGTTGCACTCGATCCACCCGGATGACGAAAAAGCGTCACATCTTTACCCGTATAACGCTTAATTGCGCTATTTGCTTTAGCAAAATCAGCTTGAAATGCTGCCAAACTACTATAAATTTCACCATAACGATGTGAATATGAATGTGCTGCAACACTATGTCCTAAAGAAATAATTTTTTCCATTACTTCAGGATAAGTTTCAGCTTTTTGACCCGTTACATAAAATGTCGCTTTTACATTATATGCTTGTAAAATCGCTAAAATTTCCATTGTCTTCGTACTCGGTCCATCATCAAAAGTCAAAAATGCCATTTTTTGCTGAAACGGTCGTGTTAACGGTGGCTGACTTTGTTGTTTTTCGAGTGCTTGCGTTAATTGGTTCACTTGCTGTTCGAGATCGTGTACCTGTGCCACGTACTTTGCAACTGCTTGTGAGCCAAAATACATCGTACCAATACTAAAGCTACTCATCAATAACAGCATACTTACAATCACAATTCCCCATATAAGGTAGTGTTGAATTGTCTGGTTAGTTTTCTTCATAGATTCAATCACCACTTTCTATCGAGGCTATATCTAATTGATGTTGTAAACTTTCTAGTTGGTGCTGTAATTGTTGTACTTGTCGTTGAAGTGTTTGCTTTTTTTGGGCTAGCTTTTGAACACTGCTAATCGTTATTATCAAGCTACTGCTAATAATTGCGATTAGTAACAAACTAGCACTAATATTTAACCAATACTTTGTACTTATTCGTTTCATCTCACACCTAATTTCTCGAAATTATACCCTACCTAGTTATCGCTTATTTATTATACCAAGTTTTTATTTGTAACACGTGTGAGTTGCTGTTAAAAATCAATGAAATCAAATTTTACTTTCGGTGACTTGACATTCAATTGTAGTTTCAACAATTAACTGCGTCGCTAAGTACGAGCGAATCTTCGCAACTATTTGTTCATGATTGTGTTCACTTTGTAAAATTATTGTCAAACAGGCTACTTGCTCGTCTCCATCGAGCGACCATAACTGAAATTTTTTAATTGAACTAATTTCTGGTGCTAGTTGTAAAATTTCCGCTTGGAGTCTTCCTTTCAAGTCTTCATCTAACGTTGCTCCTAAAATAATATCAATAATAACTCGCGTGTTACTCCAAATATTTTTGATCATAATTCCACTAATAACGAGGGATAACAGTGGGTCTAACCAATACCAGTTCGTCACTGCCATAATTCCGGCCGTAATGAGGACGGCAATCCACCCGAGTAGATCTTCAAGTAAGTGTAAAATAACTGTCCGATCTAAAATTTTTTTTGCACCTCGCATTCTAAAGACAGCTAAACCGTTTGCGATTACACCAAAAATGGCAATCCCAATCATGCCTTGGCTTAGCACCGGTGTTGGATTGAATAAATTAGGAATTGCTTCGCTAATAATATAAATCGTACTGGCACCCAAAATAATGATATTAATTAGTGCTCCAATGATTGGGAGTCGTTTCCAGCCAAAATTATATTTAGGATGCGCTTGTTTTTTTGAAATTCGTTGAATTAAAGCAGATAATCCTAATGCAATGCTATCACCAAAATCATGCAAGGCGTCTGAGAGGATTGCCGTACTTCCAGTCCAAATTCCACCGATTAATTCAATCACTACAAATGTAAGATTCAGTGCAAACGCAATCCATAAATTTTTTTCACTTGTTTCACCATGATGATGCCCGCCTAAACTATGATGATGTCCATCATGATGATGCTCACTATGGTTATGTTGTCCATGCTGATGTTCATGCACTTCATGATCGTTACTCGCAATGCGCTTCAACTCTGCTTTTCGACTCATATCTGCCTTATTTGGTATTTTCATCACAACCAGCTCCTTTCACATGCTCAATTCCATTACGAAGTAGTTTTTCGACATGATCATCGACTAATGAGTAGTATATTTGTTGCGCTCGGCGTTCTTGCTTCACTAACCGCGTCGCTTTTAATTGTTTTAAGTGTTGGCTCGTTGCCGATTGACTCACCCCACTAATCTCACATAATTCACTCACACATGCCGCACCTGTTCGTAAATGAAGTAAAATTTGTAAGCGAACACGATTACTCAGTTGTTGATAAATCTCGCTTAATCTCGTTAATTCCTCATTTTCAATTGTTGCCTTCATTGCTATCGCTCCTCAATATTAGTATATTCGAATATTCTAATATACTAAGTATAATAAAAACCATTGCCAAAGGCAATGGTTAAGTGCTTATTTTGTTCCTTTAGCACCTTTTGCTCCAGCGCTAGCACTGTAGTTTGCTAATAGGTTTGTGTCATATGAGAAAGTTTTTTGTTGTCGACGACGCTCACGTTTTAACGCTAACGCCAATAAATTATTAGTTAACTCCGTAAAATCCATCCCTGTATGTTGCCATAAATAGAATGCCAACGATCCTGGAATCGTATTAATTTCATTCACATAAATTTCCCGTGTTTGCGAATCCATTAAGAAGTCGATTCGTGCTACTCCACTGCTATTTAAACCTTGGAAAGTTTGCACCGCTAATTGTTGAATTGTCGCTGTTTCTTCATCGCTTACTCGCGCGGGAATAATCCGGTTAGTTGAAGCCATTCCTTGTGATTTACTTCCAGTTGCGGCTTTGCTTCCAACTTTTGATGATTTACTGCTACCACCACCTTGGTATTTATCTTTGTAACTTAAGAATTCATCATTCCCCATTACTTCTTCAAGTACTGATGGTGTTGCTTTTTCAAAATCACCAAGAACTGAACAGTTCATTTCCAATAAATTTGCGACAATTGCTTCAACAAGAACTTTATCATCGTATTGGCAAGCTTCTTCGATTGCATCAATTAATTGATCGCGATCTTTGGCTAACGAAATTCCAACACTTGAACCAAGATTAGCTGGTTTCACGATTACTGGATAATCAACTTGTTTTTCAACTAAATCAAGTACAAAACTTTGATCGTCGAACCAACGATTCGTATAGAACCAAACATAATCAGTAATTGGAATCCCCGCATCACGTAAAATATTTTTCATATACACTTTATCTTGACCGACTGCAGCCGCACCGACATTACATCCTACGTACGGTAAGCCTAACATTTCAAAATAGCCTTGTAATGAACCATCTTCACCATTTGTCCCGTGAATAACCGGGAAAGCAACATCTAACTGGGCAACTGGCTTATTTCGGAATGCTTTAAACGGATATGCATATAAATAGTAATTTCCTGCATCTTGAATTAAATTAACGCGCGTTGCTTGCGCTAATAATTGTTTCTCATCTTTATAGTTCGCAACATCTTTTAATACTTCACCTGTATACCATTCACGATGTTTTGTAATATATACTGGGACCACTTCATAGCGATCTGTATCAATTGCTGCCATTGCTTGATTGGCCGAGATAACTGAAACTTCATGTTCTACACTCTCGCCACCAAAAAATACTCCTACACGAATTTTCATTGTTCTTTCTTCTCCTTTATCTTTAATCACAATGCGTTTCTAGCTTATTTTCCCATAAATGATACGCATGTGCAATTTCAGCTTTCGTATTTTTACGTGATAATTCCGGCAAATTTTCTAAAGTAAACCAACTTACGGCCATCGTTTCATGATTTGGTCGTGGTGTCCCCCCAGTTATTTTTGCTGAGAAATAAAAACATAAAATATCGTACACTGACTGAATTTCTAAATAACGATTGCGATCATAAACGGCTAATAACCGGTCTATTTCGCATTCATACCCTGATTCTTCAAAAACTTCTTTGACGGCATCATGAGCTGGTGTTGAATTGACATCAACCCATCCACCAGGTAATGACCATTTACCACTTTCTTGTTCTTGAACAAACAAAATTTCTTTTGCTTCATTCACGATTAACGTTCGAACTGCCGGTTGCGGTGTTGGATATTCAAATTCAAGATACAAATCACGTTCCGCAATTTTTTGCTCACTATAGCGGTGGAGCATTGCTTGTGCCGACTGAGCTAATAATTGGTAATTATCCAATGCATATGGGTCTTTTGAATACTGCTGACCAATATGAGCGATTGCTTGAACTTCTTTAATAAAATCGAGGACATCATCACGCATACATTTCCACCCTCTCGTTATTCATTAAATGAATCAGGTAAATCATTTGCCAATAACACAAATGCTTGTTCATTGCCAACAAGTTGGCGCATTGTCGCAAAAGCAGTATAAATATCCGAAACGACATGAATATTAGTTTGCGGATATTTCACACTCGCTAATCCGGCTTGAATCGGTTGTGTCTGCTTAGGACCAACTAAAATAACTTCATCGGTCGTCTCTTTCATGTACGTTCCGTACAATAAATTTAATTGCGCTTGTTGTTCGCCTAGCTCAATCATTCCTGGCGTAATCACAATTCTTTTTCCTGGCATACGTCCAAGGACTTCTAAAGCCATTTTCGTTCCGACTGGATTAGCATTAAAAGCATCATCGATAATTGTGATATTGCCTTGTTTCTTCATTTCTAAACGATGTGCAACTGGTTGAACTTGACGTGTCGTTTTTTGTAAACTCGCAAAATCAAGCCC
Source organism: Culicoidibacterales bacterium (assembly GCA_051660865.1). GTDB lineage: Bacteria > Bacillota_I > Bacilli_A > Culicoidibacterales > ZOR0006 > ZOR0006. The sequence continues at coordinate 25,057 of JBOFQK010000204.1, forward strand.
CATTTGGTGCCCAAGCGCAATCGCCGCCAATAAATTGTAAATATTATGACGCCCAAGTAGCTTCGTTGTGAAGACTGCTTGCTCACCAGTTTGCGTCTGTGTGACTGTAAATGACATTCCCATCGTATCAAAAGTAATCTCACTTGCACGATAAAGGACATCTTCTTGATCAATTCCATACCAAATTTGTTGACAATCATTTTGAATGTTATATGTTCGAATTAATTCTTCATCACGATTTAAAATCGCCAAACCATCACTAGGCAATGATTCAATTAATTCAAATTTGGTTTTTTGAACATTTTCAATTGAACCATATGATTCTAAATGTTGAGGTCCAATTGAAGTTAGAATTCCATGTTTTGGATAAGCAATTTCGCACAGTTCGCGAATCTCTCCCAATTTATACGCACCCATTTCCGCAATAAAAATATCGTGAATTGGTTTTAATAACGTCCGGGCCGTAATCGTAATTCCCATTGGCGTATTGTAACTTTCAGGTGTCATTAAGACTTGATGTTCACCACCGAGTAATGTTGCAACAATATTTTTTGCACTTGTTTTTCCGTAACTCCCAGTAATTCCAATAACAGTTAAATTTTTGTTTTGTTTAATAATTGTCCGAGCTTCATTGATAAAACGATTTCGAATCGCCGCTTCGATTGGGCGGTTAATGATATTTGCGAGTAACACAATATAGTATTCCCCAGCACCTAAAGCAACTAACATCAGTGGAATTAACACAATATTACTTGCATGATACACGAAAATCAACGTCGCAACAATGATGATAACTTTAATTAGCGTTATCGTTGCAATTAAACGTTTCACACGAGCCGTGTAGACAAGCGGTTTTTTCACTTGTTGTTTTCTTTTATGTTGTAATTGTAAGCCTAAATAGAAATGAACGAGAATCATCATTCCAAGTCCCAACCACAGCATGATATTTTCTGGAACAATTAAAAATCCCATCAACGTTACGGCAGGAATGAATTCTTTCCAAGGCAACACCTGGCCTATATGTTGATTCATCCAGTTTGTATAACGTTTATAATCGTAAATATTTTGTTGTAACATATGTAATGCTGCTCGCATTTTAAAGAAGCTATAGAAGCCAAAAACAAGGAGAGCTACAATTGCTAGCACTAGTGTAATTACTGTTGAATTATCAAATGTTGTCATTAGTTTATTTCATCCTTTCGTTGATTACCTAAGAAGCTATCTAAAATTGTTAGTACTTGTGGCAAACGTTCTAAGTACGCATAATGCCCAACCCCTGGCAACACGACTAACCCCGCATTCGGCATTTTCGCTTCCATCACTTGTGCATCACTTACGGGTGTCGCATCATCAAGTTCACCCCAAATAAGTAAAACTGGTACCGAAATATTTGGCATCAAATGTTGTAAATCTTGATTCACTACTTTTGATAACACTTGCTTCATAATTGGGCTCGCATTTTGATAATCAGCACTTCCTGCTTGCGCTTGGAAACGCGATTTTAGCTGTGTTAATCCTGGTAAGCTCATCACTTTTTTACCAAATTTATAACTATATACGCGTGCGTAATAATCAAGTCCACGTTTCGGTTTTACTCCTGCTGCATCAAATAAAACAACTTTTTCTACCGGATGCTGTTGACCAGCATAAATAATTGCTACTCTACCACCAAATGAATGTCCCATTAATGTTGGTTTAGTTATTTCCATTTTCTCAATAAACGCCGCTAACATCACTGTATATTCATACGTATCCCAAGCTGTTGGAGGTTCTGGACTGTCACCAAATCCCGGGAAATCCAAAGTCCATACTCGATGAAATTGTTTTAAATGATCATGAACTGGCTGCATCATCGCAATATTTTGCCCCCAGCCATGTAATAAAATCACATCTGTGCCATTACCATCGACAATATAATTTATTTCTGTCCCATGTACAGTTATTTTCATTTGTTCTCACTGCCTAACTTTTCAATAGATTTTCTGATTTGCGAAAATTAATCACTTTTCATTATAATACAAAAAGTGGTTGCCGACTAGGTTTAGACAAAAAAAGCCCATTCCTTTCAGTGAAAAACACGGTATAATAGACAAGATAACGCTTAAAACTGAAAGGAGCACCTTAAATGCACATCCAATCTCCTCGTCTCAAAATTGTTTCTGTCAATCAAACATTTTTTGAGTATTTTGATTTGAGCCGTCATGGCCACTATCTTACAAGCTTTTGCCAAGCTTTAGCGAACGATTTAAGCCTTGATGGGCTTGGACCTTGGTTAATTTTCTTAAAAGATTCAAAAACAATTATTGGTGAAGTTGGTGTTAAGCAACGAGTGGATGCCTCAAGCCTTGAAGTCTATCTTGAAATTTTCCCTGAATATCAGGGCGAACATTTTGGCGCTGAAGCTATGATTGCTTATACACAATTTGCTACTAGCAAAAATATCCACTATCTCGTGGCCCACGTCCCAACTAAAAATTTAGCGGCTCAACGTGTGTTTGAACGCGCAAAATTTATCCGTCAAGAAACACGTAATGATTTAACTACCTATCGATTTGTCAACTTAAATTGGTACGAAAAAACTGAAGATCATCAATAATTAAACAAAAAAAACAGTGCGGGCAACACTGTTTTTTCTTTAACTATAAATACTATCTTTTTTCGGAAAGAGTTTTAAAATTTGCAACTATGGGCAAAACAAATGGTAAAAATGAGAAACATATACGATTCATAATAACTTTCTCGGGCAAAGAAGTGATTATCATGAGTAAAGCGTGGAAAAGATATTCCCGATTACTTTACAAATTGATTATAACGTAGTTTTGTGACAATACTTTGACAAAAAAATTAAATGCTGAAAATTTATCAAAAAAAAACAATCTCACGATTGTTTTTTTGAATCTTGATGGGGCAATCACCAAAATTCGCTTACATATAGGAAAGAGGGTTTCTTGAACCGTTGCCAATTTCTTGTAAAAGTTTATAAATATCTCAAAACTCTACAACAAACTGTTTGCTTCCCCATTCATCGTGTTCAATTTGGCTGACTTGTGAATTTGTTTCCAAGGACAAGACAGCTACTTTTGTTTGTTCTAACACTCCAGGGGCGTAAATTTCTTGATACAACTAATCCTACATATTTGTTTCATCGTTTCGGTGATGAAATAAATTGATAGTTACTCTAGTTGATAGTAGCATTCAAATCGGTTCTACACTATCAGTATAGCAAGGGTTTGTGACAATACTTTGACAACAAGATAAAAATAATCCGTGTTTTCAATGTATATCCGCTTACTCTTTCATCAAATACATGACAAATTCAAGCTGCTCACGATAATGATTCAATTCGTACTTCATATAATGAGCATCTAAAATTGCTTTTACAATTGATAAGCCCAATCCGGTACCAGTTAAATTTTTATTGCGTGAATCTTCAACAACATAGAATGGTTCCCAGATTTTATCAAAATTTACATCAGTTTCTGGTGAAATTCCATTTTTTATCGCAAAAACAAGCCCCTTCTTCTGATACTTAACCGTTATTTCAATTTGTTGATTGGCTGTATATTTAAAAGCATTGCTAATTAAATTATTGAGCACCATTTCCATCTTTTGTTTATCAGCAACAACATTTAAATTACGTACCCGTTTATCAATCACAATTTTCACCTGCGTCCCTTGCCGATATGATTGAATTTGATATTTTTGTAAGACAGTTTCAAATTGTTCAACAAAATTATAAACTTGCCATTCTAGTGGATCTTTCTCTAATTTAGCTAATGTTAAGAGCCGTTCAACTAGCACTGTTATCGCATCAGTTTGCTCAATAATCGTCGTTGCATATGTTCCATCATCTAAACCCTCTTCAATTCCATAAGCATATGCCTTGATGAGCGCGAGCGGCGTTTTAATTTCATGTGAAATATTTGCACTAAACGACTTTAAATTTTGGTTGCGCTCGAGTAATTTTTGATGTGTTGTTGCTAATTCTTGACTCATTTGGTTGATGGCTTTCGCTAGCTCTTCAATTTCATCATTCGTATAAATTTCGACTGTTTGAAAATTCGAACGAGCAATTTGACGCGCCGTCGCTTCGAGCTCTTTTAACGGCAAAGTCACACGCTGTGCAGAAATCCAAACAACACATAAAATAAATGCTAAGGAAACTAGTAGCATATAAACATTCAGCTGATTCACAATTCCGGCTACTTCTGAAAAAATAGCAGTTGATGCTACAACTAAAATTAACTTATCTTCTCGTTGTAAATAATTAATAAAAAAATTCGTTTTAATTTTATCGTTAGCGAATCGCTTAGTAACGACATTTTCCGCTTCAAGTTGATCTAAAACCTCTTGCGTAATCAGTGGTTGATTTAAAATAATTTGTTTTTGCTGCAACTGTTGAATTAATTGTTGATTTAATGTCGCTACACTTTGTGGGAACGGTTGCATCACAATTGTTACATCTTTTAAATTTTCAACTTGTTGCATTACTAATTCAAGTTGTTCTTCAGGAGCATTTAAAATCACTTGCGTATCCGTTTGTAACTGTTCTTGAATCACATAATTATAATAATTCGGTAAAACAAATTGAATTAAACCAATTAAGGTCAAAAATATCACAATAATCGCTAACGAAATCCCAAAAGCGAGCCGCCCACTCAGTGTTCTCATCCCTTCACTTCCAAACTATACCCGATTCCACGATGGGTTTTAATTGCATCAGACAAAATTTTATCGCGAACACGACGGATGTGCGTATCAACCGTTCGTTCATCCCCCTCATAATCATAACCCCAAACTAAATCTAGCAATTGTTGCCTTGTCAAAATTTGACCACGACGCGTTGCTAATGCTTTAATCAATTCGTATTCTGTTTTCGTTGCACTCACATCGCATCCGTTTTTTAAAATTCGTTTCGCTTGTTCGTCAATCACGATATCTTCAAACTGTAACCATTCTTGCTTTGGTAGTAAACGTTTAATTCGCGCAATCAAGACTCCAGGATGAAATGGCTTTTTGATATAATCATCTGCTCCACCTTGAAAAGCAGCAAATTCATCTTCATTTTCATTTTTAGCAGTTAATATCATCACTTTGACATCAGAAGTTGCTTTAATTTCCTTACATGCTGTCAAGCCATCTTTTTTTGGCATCATCCAATCCAAAATAACAAGATCATAGTTTTGTTGCTGAAACTTATTTACCGCATCTTCTCCATTATCAACAATATCGACAGTATAACCTTCTTTACCCAAAAAAGCTGCTAAAATTTTCAGCATCTGTTGTTCATCATCAGCAATTAAAATCCTCATTTTCTTCACCTTCTTTTTTTTGTTAAGTATATTGTACCCTTTTTTTAACTCGAATGGTATAACTTCAAAAAAAAACGAGATTGCGCTGCAATCCTCGTTTTCGTCTAAAATAAAATACTAATTAATGTAATGGCTCCAACGATTTGAATAATCGCAATTAGTAAACCATATAAAGCTGTTTTTGGTCCTTGTGCAACTAAATCAGCAATTTTGACGCGTAATCCAATCCCAGCTAAGGCAACAACTTCAAACACATGACTGACTGATTTCATCCCATGCGAAAGATCATCTGAAATAATCCCGACTGTAAATAAGCCACACGTGATGAAAAAGCCAATGACATACCACGGAATTTTTGCTTTTGTTTTTTTCAAAGGTCGGCTTAATTCACGTTGGCTATTTATTTCGCTCGCTTGCATATCTTTTAAATTCATCTGTGATTTTAAGCTGCCAAACCATAAAACGACAACAACAATCATAATGACGCGGACAATTTTGAAAATAGTTGCTAATTCTTTCACTTCAGGGCTAACCATACTTCCACTCGCAACAACTTGACCTACTGATTGGAGCGTTCCCCCAATTAAAGCTGAAGTTTGCGTCAACTCTGATTGATATATATAGGCAGCAATCACTGGTAATAGTACCATTAGGATTGTCCCTATCATATTGACAAATGTAATACTAAGTGCCTTTTCTTCATCACTTGCTTGAATAGCTGGGGCAATTGAGGCAATTGCTGATGAACCACATACTGCATTTCCACCCGCCATTAGGAGTGTAAAGTTTGTGCTGAATCCCATCCGTCGTCCAATGATAATCGCTCCAATAATTGTGACACCCATCAACGTAATGATATAGATAATTCCATTTAAACCTAACTGGATAATTGATTGTACGCTTAACGTGCCTCCTAGCAAGACAATTGAGTACGCCAGTAAATTACTTTCCGCAAATTTTGTACCGAGATTATACTGGGGACGATTGAAAATTGTATTCCCTAACAAAATCCCTAAAAAGATGGCAATTGTTCCTGCACCTAAATCAGGGACAAATTTTGCTAAAACTAAACTTAATCCATATACAATTGCACTTACTGCTAATCCAGGAAAAATCCCTTTCACTTGCTGCCATTTGATCATCATTTGACATCGCCTGCTTTCTTATTCTTTTTATCTTCTTCATAAGAATACCAAAAAAGCACAAAAACATCAATAAAATAACATAAAATAGCTATTAAAAAGGTTTTCTTTAGAAAAAATCACATAAATAGCAAAAAAAGTATAAATAATTACTCCCACTCTTCAAACTTCCTAGTGCACGCTCAACTTCCGTGGCATTTCGCCAATAATTAGTACCGTTTCAAAAAAACATGGTGACAAGCAGTTTCACTACTTGTCACCATGTTTTTAATGCTTTTATGCTTTACAATTCGTTTACTCTACAGTTACTGATTTGGCAAGATTTCGTGGCTTATCAATATCACAATCGCGAATATATGCTGCATAATACGATAAGAACTGAACTGGTAATACCATAACGAGTGGTGCTAACATTTCATGCACATCATCAATAATCACAGTATCTCCTGCTTGGGCCAAACTTTCAAAGACAATTGTCGCGGTATGCGCACCACGAGCTGCAACTTCTTGAAGGTTTGAGCGCGTATGATTGGCAACTGCTTGTTGAGAAATCAGACCAATTACTGGTGTGCCATCTTCGATTAAAGCAATTGTTCCATGTTTTAATTCTCCAGCTGCAAATCCTTCAGTATGGATATACGAAATTTCTTTTAACTTTAAAGCGGCTTCTAAAGCGACAAAATAGTCAACATGGCGGCCAATATAAAAGGCATGTTGTCCGTGTAAGAAATAATTTTGAGCAATCATTTCAAATTGTTCGTGCATTTCACAAACATGTTCCATTGCCGTAGCTACACGTGACAGCTCAAATTTTAGATTCAACGGATAATTATTAATCGCAGCTGCCACTAATGCTAAAACTGTTAATTGCGCTGTATAGGCTTTTGTTGAAGCTACGGCAATTTCTGGGCCTGCATGTAATAATAATGTATAGTTCGCTTCACGTGATAATGTTGAGCCCGGTACATTTGTAATCGTTAAAGCTTCAAATCCTAATTCGCGAATTGCCACTAATGCGGCACGACTATCCGCCGTCTCTCCACTTTGAGAAATGAAGATAAAGAATGAATCTTCTGGGATCATTGGCATATTATACACAAATTCACTTGCTAAATGTACTTCTGTTGGGATGTTTGCCATTGTTTCTAAATACTGTTTTCCCATTAATCCTGCATGATAGCTTGTTCCTGCTGCTAAAATAAATAATCGTTTTGCACCGCGTAAAGCTGTTAATACTTCCGGCGCAATTTTTGTTTGGTCTTTTTCATCAAGATATGCGGCAATAATTCGACGCACAACTGCTGGTTGTTCATGCATTTCTTTCATCATATAATGTTTGAACGGACCTTTTTCAAGATCATTAGCATCAATTTCCGCTTCATATGTTTCACGCGTTACTTTTTCACCATTTTTTGCGTAAATTTCAACACTTTCTGAAGTTAAAATGGCAAACTCACCATCATTCAGTTCATAAAAATGTTTTGTTTTATCAATCATGGCTAAGGCATCACTTCCAAGGTAATTCGCTGCTTCACCTTTCCCAATTAATAACGGTGATTTATTTTTGACTGCATAGAGCACATCCGGTTGTTCTTTATCAATAATGGCTAAGGCATATGATCCATGTAACAATTTTTGCAATTGAATAATTGCTGTTGGCATCTTAGCACCTTGCGCTAACAGTTGACCTAACAACTGAACAATCACTTCCGTATCAGTATCACTTAAAAACGCAAGATCGCTCAAATATTCATGACGCAGTTGCTTTTCATTTTCAATGACACCATTATGTACTAACGTAATTCGTCCATCTGCACTTTGATGAGGGTGCGAATTTCGCTTTGACGGACGGCCATGCGTTGCCCAACGCGTATGCCCAATTCCTAGTGGTGCATCTGCACTTGCTGGTACATGTTTTTTCAAATCAGCAATTCGTCCTTTTTCACGATAAATCTCAACTGCTTCGCCAGTATGTAAAGCGATTCCAGCTGAATCATATCCTCGATACTCTAAAGTTTCTAATCCCTTTAACACCATCGCTTTTGTTCCAGTTTTCCCAATCATTCCCACAATTCCACACATTTTTTAAATCCTCCTAATTACTTTACTTTTCTCTCATCCAGGTAGTTGTATACCGCAAAATTACTTTATCATATTTCAAAAGCGATAATAAACCTATACAACTTCTTTTAAAATTCAAGTTGTCGCTTTTTTATTGATAAAAAAGTGATAATTTCACATAAAAAAAAGATTTAACCCCAAAAATGCAACCAAAATTTGTTTTTTTGTTTTTTTAAAACTTACTTTTTTTTTATAATTCAATCAGATGTATAGATATATATCTTGCTTTTTTTGCCTATTTCGACTTTTTTGCGTATACTTATCTTAGTTTTAACTCGAAAGGAAAATTCCCATGCTGACAATTACTGATTTAACTTTTATCGCCGCTAATGGCTTTCGGCTAAAGCTTTCACAAACTACTATTCCTGCTGGTCAGGCCGTAGCCCTGATTGGTGCAAATGGTTCCGGTAAAACAACTATTCTCGAATTACTAACCGGAATTTTACCGCTTAAAACTGGAAAAATTATCATTAACCAGCAAAATCTCCAGACTAATCCGTTGCTTGCTAAAGCTGAGTTTTTCTTTGTTCCTGCTACACTTTCGGCATTTTTAAACTTTAGCGGAATGCAATACTGGCAACTATTAGCGAACCTTTATCCTGGTGATGACTCCCTCTTACTCTCACGTTGTGAATCATATGCTCAGCAATTAGAATTGACTACTACTGATTGGCAACAACCATTACACACCTGTTCTCTCGGCACACAAAAGAAACTGTTATTCGCTGCTGCTTTCGCTTGTAATCGTCCAATTTTATTTTGTGATGAACCATTTACTGGTCTCGATTTTAATAGTCGTAAACAGCTGATTAAACTGTTAGAAACTTTTAAACGCAATGGCCATACGCTAATCTTTTCAACTCATGATATCCAATTACTTGAGACATTAGCTGATACGGTGATGCTCATCAATCGTGGAATTGTTGCACCTCCACAAGCTCTTGCGCAAGTTGATTTTTCTCATATGAACATCAGACTAAACTCGAGCGAGGTTGGTGATCATTGTGAATAAACTCATGCTTAGCTTTAAAATTTTACTCAAAGATACGCAACCACTACCAAAGGCACAAGAAGCAACTACTCACTTAGTCTATCTTTCAAGCTTATTCACCCTTGGGATTAGTGGTAGTTTTGGCTTTGGTATTCTCTTTGCGCTTCGTTTCTTTGGACCAGATGCCTTTAGTAGTTACTATTTACTCAGCTGGCTCTTATTGCTCGCAATTATCCCTAAAGCTTTAGCTCAACATTTACAAACACCACGTTGGCGAATGTACACTAGTTTACCGATTTCAATAACAACTTGGAAATGGGCACAGCTCCTCCTTTTTAGCTTAGTTTATGGTTATGCGTTATTTTTACCAATCATTTTTGGGATGATTTGGGGATTACTTTTTCAAAGTTTCACAATTTTTTTCGCTATGACTGGGATTTGGCTGATGATTTTCAGTCTCATCCTTCGTTTGAGTATCACACCACCGCGAATTTTCTCGCACCGAGCATTTCAACTCATTAGAACGTTTAGCTTTTGGCTTCTCGTTGGCTTCAACTTCTTCGCAAGCTTGAATCCAACCCTCTGGCAATTTTTTAGTTGGCTGCAAGCTTGGCTTCATCCTCGTTTTCAAAGCAGTCACCTCTTAATTTTCGGAATCGGTTTTTTAAGTCTGATTATTACTTTTCGATCATGGAAATTAACAACTGCTACCCAATTATCACAACAACCTGTCAAGCACACTCAACGTCCTTTATGGGCCTGGCTTTGGCGAACATTACGTACGCCAAACTTCTTTAGTCAATGGCTAACTAATCTTTGGTTACTTTTACTCGCAGGAATATTTATCACTTGGCAAATCGCTGATTACCTTTCGCCTTTGCAGCTAATCAGTTTCTTAACCGGCTTTAGCTTTAGTTGCTTTGCGCTCTTTTCACCTGCTTGGTGTTTATATTCACTCATTTCTTCGGAGTTAACCCTTCTCAAAGCTTTACCTTTTGATTGGCGGCAAGATTATTGGCAACGTGGAATGGTTTTAATCGCTTTACAACTCAGCCAACTGTTCTTATTCAGCCTCGTTCTTCTTTTCCTCCTCCCATATCAACTGGTTCTTGTTAGTAGTGGCTTCACCTTGCTGTTATTAATTGGCCAAACATTCCAAGCGTTAAGTACCGATTTAGCTCAACCTCATGCCAATTGGCAAAGCGTCGTCCAATTATTACGTCCAACTTGGATTCGCTTAAAAAAAACTGGATTCACCTTAATCACGATTCTCATCATTATCGGTGTAGCTAGCTCGATGCGCCAATCACCTTTGTTGCTGATTTTCAGCAGTATCTTTCTTGTTAGTAGTTGGCAAAGTTTCCGCGCAGTTCAACAACGTAAAGGAATCGTCAATCAATAAAAAAACGCGTAAACTTGAAGTTTACGCGTTTTTTACTTAGCTTAATTGTTTGACAATATCTACTAGTTGGTATGTATATTTTTCACAAATTTCATCTGTTTCCGCTTCGACCATGACGCGAACAAGCTCTTCTGTTCCTGAAGGACGAACAAGTACGCGACCATTTCCAGCCATTTCAGCTTCAACGGCTGCAATTGCTTGGGCTAAAACACTTGATTCCATAATTGCATTTTTATTGGCAACTTTGATATTAATTAATAATTGTGGGAATTTCGGCATTTCAGCTGCTAATTCTGAAACTTTTTTACCTGTCGCTAAAACCATCGCAGCAAAATGTAATCCCGTTAACATTCCATCACCTGTCGTTGCATGCTCTAAGAAAATAATATGTCCTGACTGTTCTCCACCTAATGCATAGTTTCCTTCAACCATTGCTTCAACAACAAAACGATCACCAACACCAGTTTGAATTGTCTCAATTCCAGCTTTCTCTAATGCTTTATAGAATCCAAGATTACTCATAACTGTTGAAACAAGCATATTATCTTTTAATGTTCCTTTTGCTTTCATCGCTTTAGCAAGAATGAACATCATGTAGTCACCATCAATAATATTTCCTAATTCATCAACAGCGATGACACGATCACAGTCGCCATCAAAAGCTAATCCGAAATCAGCACCAACTTCAACAACAAAATCAGCTAACTTTTCTGGATGTGTTGAACCAATATTTGCATTAATATTCGTCCCATTTGGTGATGTTCCAATTGTTGAAATTTTCGCACCTAAACTTGAAAATACTCTTGGTGCTAAGTTACTCACTGAACCATTCGCACAGTCTAGTGCAATGTGTAACCCTTCTAAATCAGTATCAATTGTTTTACTAATGAAACGTAAGTAACGTTCTACCGCTTCTTCATTAACAATAATTTCACCAATTCCATCTGCAATTGGATGTTCAAAGTTCGCATTACTATCGAGTAACTCTTCGATATGCGCTTCTAATTCATCTGACAATTTAAATCCATTAGCTCCAAAGAATTTGATTCCATTATCTTCGAAAGGGTTGTGTGAAGCTGAAATCATTGCACCAGCATTAGCTTTCATTTGTTTCGTTAAATACGCAACGGCCGGTGTTGAAACAACACCTAATTTCATCACATTGACACCAACTGATAAAAACCCAGCTGCTAACGCATTTTCTAACATATGTCCTGAAATACGTGTATCACGTCCAACAATTACAAATGGTTTTTCACCTTGTGTATTCTCTAGAAAAGCATGCCCGACTGCACGTCCTAACTTAAATGCTAATTCTGCGGTTAATACTTCGTTGGCTACACCACGAATTCCATCAGTTCCAAAATATTTTCCCATTATTTGTTTCCTCCTAATACAGTTGCTTTTAATTTTCTTCAATTACTATTGTAATCGTTTTTAGCTCATATTCATAGTTAAAATATGTTGGGCCGGTAATTTTCACAGAAATTTCATGTGTTCCAGCTGTCAATCCTTGAACATCCGCGACTAATTTTAGCTGTTCTTTTGTTAATAAATCAAGTAATTCTTTACTTCCACTCACAGTAACATCTGTCGTAAATTCAGCATTTTGAATTTGGTAACCTTCAGCTATACTTTGAATTTCAATCGGTACTGCCGCCATGATTTTTTCAGTAATATCACCATAGCTCACGGTCACATTCACGGTTGTTGGCTCGATTTTTTTAACTCCGGCAGGAATTGGTACTGGTACCGTTACCTCTTGTCCTTCTAGTAAATTTCCATAATTAAGTGGCACTCGAATTGAGGTGAGCGTATTTAAGATATTTCTCGGACCATAAACGACAACTGAATTTTTACTAAATCGATAACTTTTAACGGCTTTGCCTTCGGCTAATGTTCCGCTAAAAACAGGTTCAACAGGTAAAATTCGGCTATACTCTACAACTTCTGCACTCACACCAACACTTGTCGGTTCCATTGTAACATCCAATTTATTTCCACGATCATCAAAAGCAACTAGTTGAGCTTTTCCACTAAATGTTCCAAGTTCGAGATTTGCGACATCAACTAGTGCTTGTACACTCGCAACACGATCTAAATTGACTTGAGATGCTTTTAAAGTGACCGTATCTTGTGCTAATTTAATATTGCGCACGATATATTCTTGATTTAATTTCGCTTCATTCACAAGCTCAGCCGTTGCCGTTGCTTGTTGCGTCACTTTCTGCGTAATTGTCACTGTTACTTGTTGGGGATCCGTACTCGTTGTCACCCCAGTTTCAATATTTTTGACTCGAAGTTCAGTGACATGCTCACCAACTCCTAAACCAGTCAAGTCAATTTCAACTTGGTACTGTTTTAAAGTTTTTATCACTTCAATATCGGTTGCATCACCAAAAAGTGTCAGATTTGCAAATGCTGGTAAGCCTTCAACAACGTAATTGTCTTTATCATAAATTTGAATGACCGGAATATTTGCAATTACTTCGCCTTGATTCCCATTCGTTGTAAAAAACCAACTAAAATTAACTCCAACAAACAAGGTAATCGCTCCAAGAAATGAAAATAAAATCAAAAAACGGTTATCAGCAAATAACGCATCAAAAACCTGACCAAAACGACTTGTCGCTGTTTTGATAAATTCAATTGTGTTGCTCAATAATTGCTTGAGCAACTGGGATAATTGATTCATTTACTCCACCTCCTGTTGCTGATGTTTAAATTGTTGCTGCAATTTATTTTCTAATTGATCACGGGTTAGACCTTTTTCAATAAAACCATAACGAACAAGCGAAATCTCACCGGTTTCTTCTGAAACAACAATCGTAATGCTATCTGTTATTTCACTAATCCCTAATGCTGCACGATGTCTTGTCCCCATTTCAGCTGGTAATCCTTCTTGTTTCGTTGTGGGGAAAATTGCTCCAGCTGCCGCAATTCGATCACCTTGAATAATCAACGCTCCATCATGTAAAGCAGTACTCGGAGTGAAAATCGTTGTCAACAGTGGTGCTGTCACTTGCGCATCAATTGCTATTGCTTGCGCCGCAAATTCATGGAGTGTCGTTTGTTGTTGGACAGTAATTAGCGCCCCAATCCGTCGTTTTGCCATATAATCACTTGCTTTCACAATTTGTTCGATCAAGTTTGTCACCGCTGTCGTTTCAAGTGTTTGGCGACTAAAACTACTCTTGCGACCAAGTTGCTCTAAAGCACCCCGAATTTCTGGCTGAAAAATAATAATAATTAATAAAACTCCCCATTGGATAAATTGATTTGTCAAATATTCAACTGTCGTGAGTTGTAAGAGGGTACTCGCAATTTTCAAAACAATGACAATTGCCACACCTTTAAAAATTTGAATCATTCGGACATTCACTTTCATCAACTGAATCAAACCATAAAAAATCAACCAGACAATCGCAATATCACTCATAATTCGAATGATTTGCCAAATTGATACATTCAAAAAACTAGTCACAACCATAACCTCCATACACATAAATTAGTAATTTTATTATAACATATTTTTTTGGTAATGTTGCTGACAGTAAAAAAAGACTACTCGATGAGCAGTCTTTTTACCTACTTATTTAATTAAATGATCGATTGACGCATTACTTTTATGCTCTGTTCGTACCCATTCTGTTTTTTTGTATGTCAGAATACCTGTAAAACAAATAAAGATGTACGTTAATGTATACCAATATGTCGCTAAAATTACTAAAAATGGATTTGTTTTTGGACGTTGGCGTGTATCAGTTTTTAAAGCGTGGATTAATGTTATCACACTCAGTAAGTACATCCCTATTCCAACTGGAACAAGCGAAAATAAACTAATATCAAAAACAAAAATATTCAAAATAAAAACTGAAAAACTGAAAATTCCAATTACAGGAAAAATTAAATAAACCGCCGCATCTAATAGTGACCAATTACGTTTCCCTGTCATCGTTTTGCGGAAAAAAGCTTTCAGTAATTGATTAAAATAGCGTTTTTTAATCGTCCAATGCCCTCGTGTCCAACGTAAACGTTGAACAACTGATTGGCGGAACCCTGTCGGCTTTTCATCAAAAATGAAAGTAAAATGATTCCAAGCAATTTTATATCCGCGCAATTGACATTGAATTTGAAATTCCAAATCTTCTGTTAACGAATCAGCTGTCCAACCAATTTCAGCTAATGTTGCACGATCAACAACAAAACCAGTTCCACCTAAACTTGCCGATAATCCCAATTGCGTTTTCGCAGCTTGAAAATAGCGATTCGTTTGATAATATACACCGGCATAGCTCAAAGAAATGTAATTATCATCAGGGTTTTTGCTATCTAAATAACTTTGAGATACTTTAATCGCTTCATCACCCAAAAATTGAGAATTCATTTCATTGAAAAATTCTGGATCAACCAGATTATCTGCATCAAAGAAAGCAATTAAATCATAATTTGGTAAAATATCATTTAATTGGTTCAATGCATAGCGGATTCCATACGGTTTCCCTTTTGGTTCACCCGGTGCACTAAAATGTTCAACTACTTTTGCACCATGTTGCTGTGAAATTTTTGCAGTTTGATCGCTACAGTTATCAGCAATTACATGAACATCATACAACTCTTTCGGGTAATTCATTTTATTAACTAAGTTATCAACAATTCCTGAAATTACCGCTTCTTCATTGTGAGCTGCTACCAAAACTAAAAAGCGTTTTTGGGGTGCCACCACATCATAATTACGTTTTTTCGAACGTAATCCTGTAACAATTAAAAACAGCAAATATGCTGTAAATAAAAATAAAACAATATTCATTACTATTAAACTAATCTCGACAATGGTCATTACCATGTTTAGACACCTGACTTTCAATTTTTTTCACTCTTTGCAATTATAGCGTGGTCATCATGTGAAAACAACGGCAATAAAATTAAATAATTACCATTCTGCCAAAAAAAACAACACTTTTTTTACATTTTATTCACAAAAAATTAACATTTATCGTGGTGTACTGAGCTAGCTATTATCGATATTTCAATAGCTAATTCATCCATCTACTTTATTATTTATCTAAATGAAACAAAAAAAAACAAGCTTACACTTGTTAAATTTCTTTATGGTACCTAGGGCCGGAATCGAACCGGCACGGATATCACTATCCGCGGGATTTTAAGTCCCGTGCGTCTACCAGTTCCGCCACCCAGGCAGGTGTTTTTTGGAGGAGCCAACCGGATTTGAACCGGTGATCAGGGAGTTGCAGTCCCACGCCTTACCACTTGGCTATGGCTCCGAATATTTGGTAGATTTTGTTTGGCTGGGCTAGCTGGATTCGAACCAGCGCGTGACGGAGTCAAAGTCCGTTGCCTTACCGCTTGGCTATAGCCCAATTTTCGCCGTCAGCCTCACTGACAATAATTAGTATACTTGTTTTTCTTTTTTCTGTCAACTGTTTTTGTAAAAAAAACTCAGCAAGATAATTTTTTTCTTACTGCTGAGTTTTTCCTAATTCACAACTCCGCGTAATTGCTTCATCATCTTGATCGCTATAAAGCGCAACCAAACGATTCTCCAACGCCACGTTCCTAATTGACTCAGTTTTTTTGCGATTAACCGCCCATAATAAGGGGCTAGCCGTTGTGTAGTCGGTAATTGCTCAAAGTTCTTCCGCCATTGGGGATAAAATTTGATTAGAAAATTTAAACAATACTGCGTTTGACTTTTTATTTTTATCGGATCATTCATTTCCCAAAATTTCGGTAATGTTTCGATAAAAATCGCTTCAATAAACAAGGCGAAAATCGCTTCAACCTTGAGTTTCCCGGCAAATTGATAAATTTCTTCCAAAATTGGAAAAATATCATAATAATGATCAACAATGGCATCTTTATTAACAAGTTGCTCACTTTGCGCCACAAGTATCAAAGCTAAATAACTAATCTTCGACGTTCCTGCTAACGTTTGATAATTTACTAACCAATCTGCATAGCGATTCTGTTCCTTAAATTGATACTGACCTTGTTGCAAAAAGGTCAAGCGATACATTTTATTGAATAATTGTGACCCTGCTTCAATCCAGCTATCAGTTGTTTTTTCCCAAATTGGCTGAGTAACTGAACAAATTGCAATATCGGTTTGTTGTTCAGTTAATTGTTGCGATAATTGTTCACAAAAATTAGGGTCAATTACATCAAAGCCATTCAAGAATGTGACATACGGAGCAATCGCTTTTAGTAACCCGTAATTATAAGCAGCCCCACACCCTAAATCTGCTTGCAGATGAATTTCAAAGCGCTGATCATAGCGTGCAAACTCATTCGCAAAGTAGAGTGCATCTCCACTTTTACCATCATGGATAATAATAAATTGACACTCCACCAACGTTTGTCTGCTCAAAGCTTCTAAACACGCCTCAGCATCTTGCCCAATCATTTGTAAATGGACAATGACACTTACTTGTGGTTGCTTACATCGTTTCATGATTCATTTCGCTCCTGTTTTCGAACAAAGTCAATTAAATCTTCGACATTTGGTACATAACTAAAACTTCCCTGTAAATAGCGATTTTTTAATTTCAAGTCATTTCGAATTGACTTACCTTTGTGCTTCACATCTTCAAAAAGATTTTTTACAATCGTTGTATATTGTTCAAAGTCAAAATCAATGATAAAAAATTGATCCCGGCGCAAATCAAAATCTAGCACTTCTGCTTGCGTCGTCGTGAAAATTAATTGTGATTGTTGTGGATTTAATTCTTCGCGTAAAAACATTTCTAAAATAAAATGAAACACGTTTGTATCTAAAGAATTACTCAAATCATCAATCATTAATGTGGCTCCGGTTTCGATTGCATGTATTGCATGTGGTAAAATTGCCATTAATTTATATGTTCCACTTGAAACGACTGGCGCAAGTTCTTTGAACGTATGATTCACAACTTTTCCGTTATGTGAGTGAATTTCAAATAAGCGATCTTCATTAATTCGCACAATCTCAATCATCGGATCAAGACGGCTCACAATACTTAAGAAGTCATTAATCCGATCAATTTCTACTGAAGGATATTTTGTATAGAGATCAAAGAAATCCGCATTCATATAACCAGTTGTCAATATCACTGTATGGTAAAACCACTGGCGTAAACTCCCAATTCCATGGTCATCTAAAGCCGTATCCATTAAATAGCGTAAAAACACTCGCGTTGGATCCATTCGCTTCGCTTTTGCACCAATCATCACTTGGTCACGTTCACGTTGGAATACGACCTTGGCACGACCTTTACTATTTTTACGCGGATAAATTGAACGAATCAATTCTTCATGAATCACTTCGTGGCGACCAAATTCAATCGTATAACTAAATTCAGTTAACACCTCATCAATTTCACCCATCAATTCAATTTTCAATCGTGTTGGTTGTTTTAAATCATGCCAATTTTTTACATCGCGAACATGTGCTTCGTTATAAGTAATATCAAGACCACCTAAAACCACCAACTTTTGAAGAAAGCTCATCGCTTGGATAATATTCGATTTTCCAACATTATTCGTCCCTAGTAAACAACCAAGTTTAAATAATCCAAATCGTTGAAATTGCATAAAAATTAATTGATCTTCATAATTATGAATACTTGTTTTATTGAAATCAACCGTAATTGGTTGATGAATTGATTTGAAATTTTGGATTGTAAATTTTGATAGTTTCAGCATTACAAAAACCCTCTTTTCATTTTTATTTTTCATATATTGAATCTAATATATCTGTTTTGACGTTAAAAAAACGTTTCCAACGCGTTTTTTCGCCCTAAAAACTTGATATTTCTATTATAAACTAATTTTAGGCTTTTAGCCTAGTTTTTTCTAAATTTTTTTTAATTTATAAAAGCGTATAATGTTTAGTGTTACTACCTTAAGGAGGATTTTTTTATGTTTTATTTTGATTACAGTGCAACGACACCCGTGAATAGTGAAATTTTATCAGCATTTGAAAAAATGAATCACCAATTTTATGCAAATGTTGGTTCAATGCATACTGCAGGGACAACTGCCAATGATAAATTATCAGTTGCTCGTGCTGAAGTTGCGGATTTTCTTGGTGTCAAAAGTGAAGAAGTCATTTTTACGTCTGGTGCGACCGAATCGAACAACTTAATTATTCAAGGTGTTGCTGATGCCCGCAAACATGAAGGGAAACATGTGATTACAACCATGATTGAACATTCTTCAGTTTATGATACGTATCGCTATCTTGAAGAATACCACGGGTTTGAAGTAACCTATTTACCAGTTGATGAAAATTGTCGAATTAAATTGACCGACTTACAAGCAGCTTTACGCTCAGATACTATTCTCGTGTCAATTATGCACGTGAATAGTGAAGTTGGTAGTATTCAACCAGTTGAAGCTGCAATTGAGCTCATTCGTGCTCATTCAAACGCTTATATCCATCTCGATATGGTTCAATCATTTACTAAAATTCCTTATTCATTCACTGATCTTGATATTAACTTCGCTTCAATTTCAATGCATAAAATTTATGGATTAAAAGGAAGTGGCTTATTATATCGTCGTCTCGATAGTAAACTCGTCCGCCGAATGTTTGGTGGTATGCAAGAATTTGGTGTCCGCGGTGGAACGGCCAATACCCCAGCAAATATGGTCGTTGGTAAAACAATTGCTTTAGCTTTAAAAAATATTGATGAAAAACATGCTCATGTTGATGAACTTCACCAACGGTTACGTTCGTTCCTTGAACAATATGATTTCATTACTATTAATACCCCAAAAACTGATTATTCACCTTATATTGTCAATTTCTCAGTTTCTGGAATGAATTCTGATGATATTCTTTATACGCTTGATGAAGCTGGAATTTGCATTTCAACAAAATCTGCTGATGTTGCTAAAGCAAAATTACCAAGCCGAATTCTTTACGCAATGTCACAATGTGAAAACCATGCAACAAGTGGTGTTCGAATTAGTCTTTCACACTTAACGACTGAGGCTGAATTTACGTATCTTCTCGATAATTTAGCTACTATTTTCAATAATAAATAAAAAAAACAGACTCACGTCTGTTTTTTTTGTTGTTAATTTTTTGGACGATAGCTACGTAATGAAATAAAGTAATGAATTTCTCCATGGTGATATTCCATCCCTAAGCGTAAGTTTTCGCGAATATAACTTGCAATTGCTTGTTCAAAATCATCATAAATCCCTGATAAGAAGCTCTTATCTAAATCGACATTAACGTATAATTCTGTTCCATGCTCGAGTTCTTTTTGATAAATTTTGATATTAATCGCATAACCGAGATCATAGACTTTCACAAAAATATTCGGATCAATTTCTAAACCGATTAACTCTTTTAACTGTACGCGCATTTTTAATTTTCGTTCCATCATAACAATATCCCCCTAAATTTAGTATGTTATTGTTATTATCATACTTGTTTGGATTTACTTGGTCAAGTCAAACAAGTAAAAAATGAGGACAAGTTTTCACTTGTCCTCATTTTACTTATGCGTTTACCGCTTCTTTTAATTCTTTTCCGGCTTTGAATGCTGGTGTTTTGCTCGCTTTGATTTGGATTGTTTCCCCAGTTTGTGGATTACGTCCTTCACGCGCTGCACGCTCACGAACTTCAAATGTTCCGAATCCAGTTAAAGCAACTTTTTCCCCTGCTTGTAAGTGACCTTTTACTGTATCCATGAAACCATTGACAACTTCAGTCACATCTTTTTTCGTTAATCCAGTTGCTTCAGCAACATCCTCGATTAATTGTTTTTTTGTAATCATAATCTAAAAACCTCCTGAGTAATCTAAAATTAATTTTTTCACATGTTGACTGTATCACATTCTCATTCAGGAATGCAAGTATTTCTCTGTGTTTTTCGACTTTAATCACTAATATTTAGTGAATTACCCAGATTTTTGTTGAAAATCATACATCAAAATCATTTTTTAATAGAGTTCAACTTTCATCTCACGCTTCAACATATCTTGAACAAGTGTCTCGACGTCTGCACTTTCATAAACAACTCGATATAGCATTTGTGTTAACGGCATGTCAATTTGGTATTTTTCAGCGAGTTGAGACGCTGAAACGACTGCTTTCATCCCTTCAACTGTTGCCATTTCTTGTAAAACTTGTTCCATGTTTTCACCATGAGCAAGCTTTAAACCGGCATTGAAATTCCGACTATGCACACTTGTTGCCGTAACAATCAAATCACCTAATCCGGTTAAACCAGTAAAAGTTAATGGATCAGCACCCATTTTTCGAGCGAGTCGAATCATTTCTGCTAAACCACGTGTCATCAAAGCAGCTTTTGCATTATCACCATAACCAAGACCGATTAAAATCCCAACGATAATTGCCATAATATTTTTGAGTGCTCCACCAAGTTCAGCACCAATAATATCCTCACTCCGATACACACGCATATAGCTATCATTATTGAATAGTTTTTGTGTCAATAAGCTTGCTTGCTCATCTGTACTCGCCGCAACCAATGCTGTAAATTGACGAATCGCCACTTCTTCAGCATGACTAGGACCAGTTAAGGCAACAACTGCACTGACACGTTCGCCAACAACTTCTGTAATAATTTCCGACATCCGTTTATGAGTATCTTTTTCAATGCCTTTTGTTGCGGTAATGAATAGCTTTGGTGTTTGTAACACCGCCGCAACTTGTTCCATCACCGGACGGACGGCTTGACTTGGAACAACACATAAAATGATTTCTGCACGCTCCAACACATAGGTTAAATCTGTATAGGCCTGAATCCGTTCATCAAGTACAACATTTGGTAAATAGTCTCGGACTGTATGATGAAGATTAATTTCATCAGCTTCTACTTGGCGATGGCACCAAAGCATCGCTTCATGTCCATTATCGGTTAAGGTTTGCGCTAAAGCACTCCCCCAACTTCCCGCACCTAAAACGGCAATTACTTTCTTCATCATGACTCTCTCCTTTGGTGATTATTTATCTTTGTTTTTTTGACGTAAAATAAAGTGGATTGGTGTTCCTTCAAAGTCAAACGTTGCACGAATACGGTTTTCTAAATAACGTTGGTAGCTAAAGTGCACGAGTTCTGTATCATTAACGAAGAATACAAATGTTGGTGGCGCTGTTGCTACTTGCGACGCATAGTAGAATTTCGCAGCATGCCCACGGTGTGCTGGTGGTGGTGTTAATGCTAAAGCATCTTGTAACACATCATTTAATACACTCGTTGGAATACGACGGTTTTGATTTTGGAAGGCTAATTGAATTTCAGGGAAAATCGTATGAATACGTTTATTTTCTAATGCTGAAACGAAAACAATTGGTGCATAATCAAGATATTTGAATTTATCGCGAATATTTTCAATCATTGCTTGCATTGTTTTTTCATCTTTTTCAACAGCATCCCATTTGTTAACAACGATAACAACACCTTTTCCGGCTTCATGAGCATATCCCGCAATTTTACGGTCTTGATCAATAATTCCTTCTTCAGCATTGATTAACACTAAAACGATATTACTACGTTCGATTGCTGATAAGGCACGTAAAACACTATATTTTTCAATGTTTTCGTATACTTTTCCACGTTTACGAATTCCAGCTGTATCAATGATTACATACTTTTGTCCATCTTTTGTGAATGGCGTATCGATAGCATCACGTGTTGTCCCGGCAATTTGACTTACGATAACACGTTCTTCACCTAAAATTGAATTCGTTAATGATGATTTCCCAACATTTGGACGACCAATTAGTGAGAAACAAATTGTATCATCATCATACTCTTGTCCTTTTTTGTCAGGGAAAGCATGGATTACTGCATCAAGTACATCCCCGACTCCGATTCCGTGAATACTTGAAGTCGCGATTGGCTCTCCGAATCCAAGGGTATAGAAATCGTAAATATTGTCTTTGATATTAACATCATCGATTTGATTTACAGCTAAAATAATTGGTTTATCACTACGGTATAAAATGTTTGCAATTGCTTCATCATCACTCGTAATACCTTCACGACCATTTACGACAAAAACGATAACATCAGCTTCATCCATTGCGATTTCGGCTTGAGCACGAATTTGCGTCATAAATGGCGTATCAGCCATCTCAATTCCACCTGTATCAATTAAATAAAATTCTTTCGTTAACCATTCTGCTTTTGAATAAATACGGTCACGAGTTACTCCAGGAACGTCTTCAACGATTGAAACACGTTCACCAACGATTCGATTAAAAAGTGTCGATTTCCCAACATTTGGGCGACCAACGACTGCTACTACTGGTAAAGCCATTTGTATTCTCCTTTATTTTACCGTTATACGGTTTTTGATTTTTTTGCTTGCTCGATAATTGCAATTGCCGCTTCGTATGTTTGCGGAATTGTTAATTCAGTTGAATCGAGTAAAACTGCATCCGCAGCCTGCTTAAGTGGGGCAACTTCACGAGTTGAATCAATTTGATCACGTAACGCTAAATTATCGCGAACTTGCTCAAAATTGCTCTCAATCCCACGTTGTTGGTTGTCAAGTTGGCGACGCATAGCGCGTGCTTCAACACTCGCTGTTAAATAAATTTTGACATCAGCATTCGGCAACACAACAGTTCCAATATCACGACCGTCAAGTACTGCGCCACCCTCGCTCGCAATTTTTCGTTGTAAGTCAACTAATTTTTCACGAACTAACGGATGAATCGCAATATATGACACATTTTCACTCACGTTGTTGGAACGAATAATTGTACTTACATCCACACCATCAAGTAAGGTTTTATGATCCGGCGTCATCGTTATTGTTGTTGTATCAAGCATGTTCATTACGCTTGCTTCATCATTGACATCCAACTGCTGTTGCAATGCTTTATACGTTACCGCACGATACATTGAACCGGTATCAACATAGATATATCCAAAATATTCAGCGAGCTCTTTTGCAAGCGTCCCTTTTCCAGACGCTGCTGGACCATCAATTGCAACAATTAATTCTTTGCTCATTTTTAAACTTCCTTTCTAAACCACATCAAGTTCGTTTTTAACAACCGAAAAGACGTGGCAAGTCAAAATTGTCCACGTCTCTTATTATACATCAGATTACATTTTTGCGATAGTCACCATCTTGATAAACTCGTCTGTTTACCCAAGACTATTCTGGTTTAAAAAAATAATAGATAATCCAATTCCTAATGTAATAATAACCGCAACACTTAAAAAAATCAGTGTTGCTATTAAAATTTTATTGATAAAGCGGTCTTTTGCAATTTGTTCCGCTAATTCTTGCGTATTTTCTGACTTTTCCGCCATTTCACTTGCATCTTCACTCGTTTTTTTGTAATCAAAAGTTAATTCTTCTGTGTTTTCACCAATTTCCGCTGCACTTTCATGCTTAATTGTGCTTTCGTCACTCTCAGTAACAACGACTAGTTTCGTTGCTTCTATCTCATTTAGCTCAACTTCAAGTGCTTTCGTTGCTACTAATTCTTCGTTTATTTGTGAATGAAATTGTGAAAATACAGGCAACTCTTGTGTTTGTGCTAATTCAAGATCGAACATACTATGATTGTGATTTACGGAAGCATTTGTACTTTGATTACTACTTTTTACTGGTGTCGTTTTTTTCCGTTTATTTTTTTGCAAATCACTAATTAAGGCATTCAATTGTTGGGCTGCTTCCGAAAATTTTGTCGCTGCTTGTTCATATTCTAAGTCATCAGCTAATGTTTGCGGCGGTGTGACAATTGTAACCTTTTTTAAAATCTCTAAATTTGTATCATCAACTAATTGTTGTTCCGGCAGTGGATTCATTTCCGTAACTAATTCATTAATTTTTTTTTGTTGTCGATTTGTTTGACGCATTCCGGTTTGTGTTGAATCAATTGGTAATTGGACTGTAATCGGCATTTCTTTCGTAATTTCTAAATCAATTAATTCCGCAACACCATCTTGTGTCTCCAAATTTTGCTGTTGTAGTTGCTTTCGCCGCTGCACACGCGATGTATATTCCATGATGATTCTCCCCTTAAATAGTTTTTTTCTATATTATAGCATAATTTTTTTTTAATTTTGTGCAAAATCATTGAAATTCATACGATGTTAAAGCTATAATACTAAGGAAACTATTGGAAATAGAGGAGGAAATTTTTATGGCTAAATATACATTAGTAGACAAAGACGCTTGTATCTCATGTGGTGCGTGTAGTGCTGCTGCACCAGATATCTTCGATTATGATGGTGATGGATTAGCAGAAAACATTCTTGATGGTAACACAGGAACGGCAGAAATCGCTGAAGCATTATTCATCGATCTTGAAGACGCTGCTGCTGGTTGTCCAACTGAAGCAATCAAAGTTCAAGAAACACCGTTTGCATAAGCACTTGTAAGTAGTACCTAATGGTACTGCTTTTTTTACCAAAAATTACTTTTAATATCAAAGTAATTTTTGGTAACTATTAATTAGAAGTCTGTGATTTCAAAGCATTTTTTGCCTTTTTCATTTCAGTTACGCTATAATAAGTAATATCGAACATCATTGATGTTTCAAATGAGGAGGAAACGAAAATGAATACACAAGATTTTATTACGTTATATGCACCAGCAACCGGCGAACAGTTAGGTCAAATTCCGGCGCTCTCGACAAATCAAATTGATACAATTATGGCGACAGCGGCTTCAGTTTGGCAATCGTGGTCGCAAACAACTTTAGAAACAAGAAGCCAATTACTCAAACGTTGGTCAAATATTTTACGCCGCGATTCGGCTCAGCTCGCTTTACTCATGTCGCAAGAAATTTCTAAAGCATACGCTGACAGCTTAAAAGAAGTTGTCCGTACGGCTGATTTAATTGATTATGTTGCTGATGATGCGCTTCGTATGAACGGTGAAGCTTATCGGGGTGATCAATTCCCTGGTGGAAGCCAAAATAAAATTGCTTTTTCTCACTTTGTTCCACTGGGTGTCGTGCTTGCAATCTCGCCTTTTAATTATCCAGTCAATTTAGCTGCTGCTAAAATTGCTCCCGCTTTAATGATGGGTAATAGTGTCGTGTTTAAGCCGGCAACACAAGGCGCACTGAGTGGGATTGCACTTGTCGCAGCTTTAATTGAAGCTGGTATGCCTGAAAATCTCGTTCAAACTGTTACTGGTCGCGGTTCTGTTATTGGTGATTACATTGTCAAACATCGCGAAATCAATATGATTTCTTTTACCGGAAGTGTTGGAATTGGTCGTCAAATCAGTAGTTTAGCTGCAATGATTCCTCAAGTTCATGAACTTGGTGGAAAAGATGCTGCGATTATTCTTGATTTAGCAAATCCAAACCGAATTGTGAGCGAATTAATTAGTGGTGCCTTTGGTTATTCAGGGCAACGTTGCACAGCAATTAAACGGGTCTTTGTCCTTGATCACTTAGCTGATGAATTAGTGTCACTGTTAACACCGGCTATGCAATCAATCACAACAGGATTACCTGAAACAAATGCAATGGTCACACCATTAATTGATAATAAGTCAGCTGATTTTGTACAAGGTTTAATTGATGATGCGATTGCGCAAGGTGCTTCTGTTTTATTTGGTAATCAACGTGAACAAAACTTCATGCAACCAACATTACTTGATCATGTAACAACTGCAATGCGCATTGCTTGGGAAGAACCATTTGGTCCAGTTTTACCAATTATTCGTGTTGCTTCTATCGATGAAGCAATCCGTTTAAATAATCAATCTGAATTTGGATTACAAGCCTCAATCTTTGGTTCAAACATTGATGATATCTTTAAAATTGCACAAAAACTTCAAGTTGGAACTGTCAATATCAATGGGCGTTCTGAACGTGGACCAGACCATTTCCCATTCTCAGGAGTGAAAAACTCTGGAATGGGTGTTCAAGGTGTCCGTCGTTCACTTGAGTCAATGAGTCGTCAACAAATGACAGTCTTAAATATCCAAAATTAATCAACACCCAAAGCCTTCTCCCTTTCATCGGCTTTGGGTTTTTTTTTGACTACACAAAAAGTCGTCGAAACACACTGGCTTCGACGACTTTCTCATTCTACTGAAGTTATTGTTTAAAAATAGTTCGCTGGATTCACAGTATATGACTGGCGTTCTTCACGGCCGGCAGGCATATAATTAATCCCGGCTAACAATTCAATATGCAGATGTGCTCCAAATGATTGCCCAGTATTTCCAACAGCACCAATGTATTCCCCGCCACTAATTGTTTGACCAGCACTCACACTAATACTGCTCAAATGTCCGTAGATTGAAACCATCGGTGTTCCATTCACGTTATGCGAAATAACAATCATATTTCCATAACCACCGTTATCACCATAACTCGCTTGGATTACTACTCCATCTGTGACTGCAACAACCGGTGTCCCTTCAGCAGCACCGTAATCAACACCTAAATGCGGACGTGCTGCTGAATATGGATATTCAGTTGACATATATGGTAAAGTCATAACACCACTCGTTGGGCGATAAAAACCACTTGCTTGCGGAATTTCATTACTTCCATCTTGAGAGGGCTGTGATGAACTTGTATCTTCTGGCGTTTGATTTTGTAAAGCTGCATATGATTCTAAAATCGCCATTTGAGCGGCAATATCTTCCGCACTCAACGATAATGAATCAACGATTCCTTGTGTTCCTAAAATTTCTTGTGCTAATGCTTGACGCTCTGCTTGTAATGTCGCAATCACTTCTGCTTGTGCATTTTGACGTTCAACTGCTTGATTACGTAAACTTTCAGCCTCTTGTTTTGCTTGGACAATGACAGCTTTATGCGCTTCAACTTCAGCTTGTTGAGCTTCAATTTCTTTAATCAATGTGTAGTCAT
Source organism: Culicoidibacterales bacterium (assembly GCA_051660865.1). Taxonomy (GTDB): domain Bacteria; phylum Bacillota_I; class Bacilli_A; order Culicoidibacterales; family ZOR0006; genus ZOR0006. The sequence continues at coordinate 52,868 of JBOFQK010000204.1, forward strand.
ATTCATTTAATTGTTGAATTGATTGTGCACGTGATAATAAGTCGGTTAATGAGTCTGAATTAACGATAAACTCAAGTAATTGATTCGTTTTTACACGTAATTGCATATCAACTAACCGTTCACGTAAAATGGTTTGCTTTTCTTCAATTGAAGCTTCTAATTCAACGATTTTTGCTTCGAGTTCTACTGTTTGTTGAACTAAACTATCAATTGTTGCTTGATACGCATCAATTTCCGCTTGAATACTATTAGCTAGCGCTTGAGCATTATCGACACGCTCTTGTGTCGTTGAAAAAATTGATTGTGAACTCTCAAGCTTCTTTTGAGCTTGTTCATTTTCCGCTTGTAGCGTTTCCAACTGCGTTTGACATTCTTCAACTGTACTACAAGCATATGTTGTGATACTCGGTTGCACCATTGGTAATCCAAAGGCTACTGCAGTGATCGCTGCAATTAATTTTTTTTTCGTATGTTTCATTGTTGTGCTCCTTTAAAATGAGTTGGCAATGCAAAAATTTTGCAAGTTACATATCTTCATTATACTCTTTTCCTGATTATCATATGATTATTTTAATAGCTTTTCGTGATTTTTTATAATCTTTTTTTAAATAAATCGACGTGTATAAACTTGAAACCTTATTTCATAAAGTTTCATTAGCTTATCTTTTTTTAATTTTATTCAAGAAAAAATTACTTTTTCGGTTCACTCTCGACGCAAAAACAAAAAAAAGTCATCAATAATGATGACTTTTTTTGTTTACCAACTAGCTGGATAACTGATATAGTTAGCTGAATCAACCGCATAAAGTGCCCGTTGTTCGCGTAATGCCGGCATATAACCAATTCCATATAATACTTCTAAATGTAA
>JBOFQK010000205.1:0-1344 GCA_051660865.1 Culicoidibacterales bacterium
ACAAATGACAACTGGTTATTATCAACAGCTCGATCAAGAACAAATTATTTTGGATTTGAATAAATTGTTGATTGACCATCAATTGACGTCAAAACTGGATTTTACACACGAAACAGTTGCAGGTGTAGTTGTGAATCCAGCGGAAGTTGCTCAAAATCAAACAAGTAGTTTACAGCAGTATATTGATCAATATCAAGGTGACGAACTAGGCGGAACACCGGTACTAGAGACTGAAGATTCAACAACTACTGATAGTTCAGTTGATAGTGGCACAGAGGTAGCGACGACGACAACAACAGTAGAACAAATAAGTATTAGTCTCGCTGTGGAAGGTGACTATAAAAAAGTGCAACAATTTATCAAGGCACTGGAAACATATGAAAAAAGAATTATTATTACTGAATCACAAATCAAAGCATTAGCTGAAAATAACGTCACAGCGGCGTTAAAGTTAGAATTATATGCGATTCCGAATTTAGAAACCGAAACTGCTATTTGGGGCTTAACTGGTGATTATGGGAAAGATGTGCCATTCTCAAATTTAGGAAGTGCATTTACGCAAACATTAATTACAGCCGATGAAAATAAGCGCGATTTTATTGGAATTATAAAATCGTCATATTCCGATTTATCAAGTTTCATGCTGGCCAAAGCAAATGATGAGCAAAAATCAAGCTATTTAATCGATGATACGAACGGGACAATCGAGGCGACAATGCGCTTTAGCCAAGTTGATGGCCAATATGTCTATTCACAAACTGTCGGTGATCAAAGCTATCCAACTAAAGGCCAACAAGAAGTATTTGTCCCCCAATCAAATTATATCATTGTTGAATTAACAAGTGAGGCAATCATTGATAGCCGTGATACAACGAAGTTGGCGCTGAAAATTGAAAATAAAACGGACAAAACCGTCGTTGTGTTCATTCGTAATGACGATGAACAAGCACCGAGAATTCAAATTGAAGGTCAGAGTGAAACAGTTGTGGTGGTGAAGCAGTAATGAGGTTCAATAATCAAAAAGGGATTTCCCTCGTTGAAGTTATTGCCGCAATTGCAATTATCGGAATTGTTGCCATTTCTTTTTCAACTTCAATCGGAATTATGATGCGAAATGAACAATATGCTAAGCAACTCCAACATAATACGCAAATTGGACAAACCATTATGGAAAACTTAGCGAATGAAACCCATATTCCGCTAGCGGGTGATACAACATATGCTGGTGTAAGTAAACTTGAGTTTGGCGAAAATCAGCTAGATTTTCAAGGTGTTTTTGAAGATGAAGTTGTAACTTTTCAATTTACGAAAACACAGCAATTAGTAGAGCAAGCTGATTTGAAA
>JBOFQK010000206.1:0-12862 GCA_051660865.1 Culicoidibacterales bacterium
TATCATTTGGCTTCACTGCATAAAAAGCATGAATTAAATCTTTGACGCGCGCTGCTTTTTGGGCTGAAATCGTATCAACAAATAACGGCACATGCTCATGCTCGTCAATTAAGTATTCAAGTACTTCGCGCGGATTATCTGTATCAACAACACACGCACTTGCATTACGAATAATTTCCTCAAATGGTAAAATATCTGCTACTGACATTGAATCAACGATTTTCGTATCTACAAGTCCAACATATAAATCACGATCTTCTTGGTTGATACACATAAATTTTGCTGTCGACATATCATCACGGAAAATTGTGCAATCCATATTAATTCCAAGTTTTTTGGCATCTTCGACAGACCCTCGTCCATCGACATCATTTCCAACAATTGTAATAAAGACAACGTTCACCCCTAAACGTTGTAGATTACATGCAATATTTCGACTAACTCCCCCAAATACTGTGCGAATCGTTCCTGGATTCGAATCATGAATCACTAAACGTTTTTTTGGTGTTCCGATTACATCCACTAACGTTGGTCCGATTACTACGACATATTTCTCGTTCGAGTTCATTTTTCTTTACCGCCTATCAATTGAATTGAGTGTTCTTTTTGCTTTTTCTTGCTGTCAAAAAAAATCGAAACAAACCGCTAAATAGCGGTTTGTTATTTGTCACGACTTAACGATGACGCATATGTGGGAAGAAGAGTACATCACGAATTGACGTTGAATTTGTAATTAACATTACTAAACGGTCAATTCCGATTCCTAATCCACCAGCAGGTGGCATACCATACTCTAATGCTTCAACATAATCATAGTCAACTTCACCATTGGCTTCGTCATTTCCTAAACGTGCTTCTTCAACTTGCGCTTCGAAACGTTGTTTTTGGTCGATTGGATCATTTAACTCCGTAAATCCATTTGAATATTCACGAGCACCGATAAATAATTCGAAACGATCAGTGAAACGTCCATCTTCAGCATTTAATTTCGCTAATGGTGAAATTTCAACTGGGTGTCCATAAACAAATGTTGGTTGAATTAAATGTTCTTCACATTTTTGTTCAAAGAATTCATTGATAATATGTCCAACTGTATACATGTGATCTTGTAATTCAACACCATGCTCTTTTGCTAATGCTGTTGCTTGTTCAACACTCATGTGTTCAAAGAAATCAACACCAGTATGTTCTTTAATTAAATCAACCATATGTACACGTTTAAATGGTGCTGCTAATGATAATTCATACTCACCATATTGAACTTCAGTTGTACCTAAAATCGCTTGTGCCGCCCCAGCGACAACACCCTCAGCAATGTTCATCATATATTGATAATCTTCAAAAGCAGCATACAATTCAATCATTGTAAACTCTGGGTTATGACGAGGCGACATTCCTTCATTACGGAAAATACGTCCCATTTCATATACTTTATCAAATCCACCAACTAATAAACGCTTTAAGTATAATTCTGGTGCAATACGTAAGTAGAATTCCATATCTAATGCATTATGATGTGTCACAAACGGACGTGCCGCTGCTCCACCAGCAATTGGATGAAGAATTGGTGTTTCAACTTCTAAATACCCTTGTTCATTTAAATAATTACGAATAAAGTTCATAATTTGGACACGAGCTTTAAATGTTTGACGACTTTCTTCATTCATAATTAAATCAACATAGCGACGACGATAACGTTCTTCGATATCTGTCAAACCATGATATTTTTCTGGAAGAGGACGTAATGCTTTTACTAGTGGTTCGTATCCTTGCACACGAATTGACAACTCACCAACATTCGTCTTAAATAAAATTCCTGAAACTCCGACGATATCACCAAGATCGGCTTTATCGAAAAACGGGTAACGTTCTTCTCCAACTTCATCTTTACGTACGTATAGTTGGATTTTACCTTCTGAATCTTGGATATGGGCAAATCCAGCTTTTCCTTTACCACGCTTTGTCATAATTCGACCAGCCATCGCAACTGGTACTGCCATTGCTTCTAATTCTTCTTTTGAATATTGGTCATAACCGGCAACTATTTCAGCTGATGTATGTGTTCGTTCGAATTTTTGTCCAAATGGATCAAATCCACTTTCACTAAGGTGTTCCATTTTTTGACGGCGAACGAGTTGTTGTTCTGTTAATTGTTCCATGTCTCTCACTCCAAGTACTCCATTATTTTTGTATTTACTATACCCTTTATCATATCAAAATATTAGCTTGAAATCTATGCCTATTTCATTTGCGTCATTTTTATTAAAAATTTTGATGGTCTTATTCGAATAACTTTTGATTTACCAAGCAAATCATGGACAAATCGTCCCCCAGTAAAGATATAAACAATTAACTGGACAAAAGTAATTGGTAGCAATAAGAAGCGACCAATCATTTCGCGTAAGACGAGACGACCAAAGCTAATTGGCTTGCCATCACGGCTAACAATCTTAATTCCTAAAGCTAATTTTCCAATTGACTGACCTTTTAAAATCCATGTTTCACCAACGAATAAAAGTGCAAAAACTACGGTCATTAAGGCTAACATCACCGGATAATTATTCACAAGCCCTGGCATAATTGTTTCTTGCAAGAGGTACGCAGGAATCATCACAATTCCAATATACATAGTGATATCAATCCAGTAAGCGACTACTCGACGCCATAACGGGGCACGTAATAATGCCTCTGCTTGCATTTGTTTTTGTAATTGTTCAATCAAACGTTTTTGATCTTCTGATGTTGAATTTTTTTGTGATTGCATTTTATTCTCCCTTTTTAAAATAAAATTGGCTCGCCAGTTTCTAAAAACTGTAAATAATCATTTAAGAGTTTTTCCATTTCTTGTGCTGTTTGGGTATGATTAATCAAATCTTTCACTCGTGCACTGCCTTTGAGACCTTTAATATACCAGGCAGCATGGGCACGCATTTCACGTGAACCAACTCGTTCGCCTTTTAAATCAACAAGATTCGCTAAATGTTCATTCGCAACTAAAATCTTCTCGCGGGCTGTTGGCTCAGATAAAAGCTCTCCTGTTTGTAAATAATGAGCTGTTTGCTGAATCATCCATGGATTTCCTAATGCTGCTCGACCAATCATGACACCATCACAACCTGTTTCATCCATCATTCGCTTCGCATCTTGCGGTGTCTTGACATCCCCATTTCCTAAAACTGGAATTGAGACCGCTTCTTTTACTTGACGAATATAGTCCCAATCGGCTGTTCCCGTATACATTTGTTTCGCTGTTCGTCCATGAACGGCAACTAATTTTGCACCAGCCGCTTCAACTGCTAAAGCATTATTCACCACGTTAATCGACTGATTATCCCAACCAATTCGCATTTTAACTGTAACTGGCTTTTCAACTGCATCAACAACTGCTTTCACAATTTCATAAACTTTATCTTCATCTTGAAGTAATTTCGCACCCGCTTCATTTTTGGTAATTTTCGGTACTGGACATCCCATATTAATATCAATAATATCACTTGCACAGTTCGCTTCAACAAATTTTGCCGCCTCGACGAAAATCTCTTTTTCTGAACCAAAAATTTGCATTGCCATTGGATGCTCTAAGGGATCAACATATAACATCTTTAAAGTTTTTTCATTACGGAAATGAACCGCTTTATCACTTACCATCTCCGCATAAATTAAGCCGGCACCAAAGCGTTTAATTAAAGTTCTGAATGACGCGTTACACACACCAGCCATTGGTGCTAACGCAACTGGGTTATCGATTTCAATATCACCAATTTTATATGCCATTTTTCTTAGCTCCTATCATTATGTTATTTTTCAGCAAAATAACGAAAATTTTTTTAAATTGTTTCAATTATATCATGTTATCTCAGTTATAACGGTTGTAAATTCGTTAAAAATCAGCAGTAACACAAAAAAGTGTTGTTGAACTACGTTCAACAACACTTTACTTTATTCGACTAATTGAAAGTATTCTTCTAACGTCACTTGTTGCTCCGTAATTTCAGTAGCTAATTCGACTCCGACATAACGGAAGTGCCACGGCTCATACTGATAACCAGTAATTGTTTCGCGATCCTTCATAAAACGTAGAATAAAGCCATATTCATGCGCATGAGCAGCTAACCATTGGCCAGCTGGTGTTTCTTCAAAACACGTTTCTAAATAACATGTATAATCGCCGCCAACTAAATCGACAGCTAATCCTGTTTGATGCTCACTCTGCCCAGCTCTTGCACTATATTCATTTGCTAATTCAGTTCCTGAAATTGCTTCATAACTTGCGAAGAGTGATTCTTGTAATGTGTATGAACGATACCCGCTTCCTAAAATAAGTTCAATTCCTTCTTGAGCAGCAGCTTGCGTCATTGTTTCCAATGCTGTCGCTGCCACTTGACGAACATATTGCTCATCATTAGAAATTGATTCTCGTTTAGCAACATTTGGTATCACTAAATCGCTCGGTACATAGTCACTGGCTAACGTCCGTTGTTTATTGATGACAAATGTCTCACTCGTTGGTGTATCAATATCATATTGTGCTTGTTGATTCGCAACATTCGTTGCTTCCTCTGTTGACTCGTTATCAGATGCTTTCGGTTTAAGTACGATTTCTGTCGGTTGATTTTGAGCAGCTACAAAAATAATTACCCCACCAATGATGAGTGCCAAAATGAGTGCTATTACAATAATTGGGCCTTTTTTCAATTTTCGACGCCGACGGTTATTTAAGTGTAAACTTTTAACTTTCGGTCTATCTAACGGTCTCATTGCGTCACCACCGTAATCGGAAAGGCATTACTCGGTAATGTCCCTGTTGCTTGTTCACTCAATGTTTCTGTAACTTGTACATCTTGCTCAGGTGTAATCGGTGTTTCCTCTTGATTCCCACCGAAGAAGAATGCTGCCCCAACACCAAGTATGCAAATAAGTATGATTAAACCAATCAGTGCTGGACCTTTTTTCACTCGCTTTTTTTGATTACCAAGATAAACTGCCATTATTATTAACTCCTTATTTTTTCAATGCTTCCTGTAAAGAGACACGTTCTAGCGAACGTTGTGCCATCTTGATTGAAATATAATATACAACTAGTACAATAACTAATCCCACTGCCACTAAGTCCCAAGCTAATCGCACAGGCAGTCCCACGCCAATTTCTTGACCAATTAACTCAGTAACGACAGTGACAATTTGTAACGCTGCTGGAATGCTTGCAAGATAGGCAAGGAAAACAACTGGTGTATAAATATTTAATGCAATTGATGAAATCTCTTTTTTATTATAACCCATGACTTTTAGTAATGAAATTACTTTTCGATTATCATCTACCGAGAAGTTTGAAACAAGCGAAATCATAATTAAACCAAGTCCAGCTGCAAAGCCAGTAAAAATTCCTAACATCAGTGTCATTTGTTTATTCAACTGAGTCATATTTTCAACTAAATCAGCAAGTGACATGACCGAGCGAACCCCTTCTGTCCCTTTTAAATCAGTACGATCATCTAATGATTGCACCGAGTTAAAACTTCCAACATCATAACCCATGAGTTCATTGACTGTTTCGATATCTGTGTATGCGTAATTTCCATTAAAAGCATGCGTCACTGCGACAACTTCAAGCTCAATCGCACGACCATCCTTAGTCATCACTTTAACGACGTCACCAACTTCAATCCCAAATCCACTTTCAACGAAACTATTAATAATCAAACCATCTTCTAGTTGTGCCGTAATATCACGGCCACTACTATCAAGTAAGCGGTTCAAACTCGTATCCGGATTAATCCCTGTTAATTCAACACTTGATTGACTTGAATCGATTGATTGTAAGAAACTTGACTCACTCACATAACCTTCAAAATCAACTTTTGCAATCGTTACAGGCTCATCGGCTTCGCCCACACGCTCATTTGGCAAATCATACACTTGCGTATACATAACTTGACTATTATATGTCGCAGCTCCAAAGGCATTTCCAGTGACATCATCAATCATTGTAATCAATAAGAAAGCGTAATTAATCAAAATCCCCGATAAGAAAGCTCCAAAGAAGACCATAAATAATCGTCCATAACCACGACTGGCTAGCGAATAACGGAATTGTTGTTTAAAACTTAAATTAAGTTTATCAATCATCCGTGCTAACCCATTCACGTGCGTATCACTTCCAGGACTTAATAACCAAATTGGTTCGTGACGAAGGGCGATGAAACTAACAAACCAACTCACAATTCCAATAATAATCATTGGTCCAAACATACCAACAACAGTGCGTTCGAATACTGGGGCAATTTCAAACGCCGGCATATTTAGCATTGCCCGCAAAATATCTGAGACTGGATACGCTAGGCCATAACCTAGCCAATAACCAATAATCGCACCACCTAATCCAATGACAATCGCGTAAACAAAGTAGCTCGCCATAATTTCGGCACGACGATATCCAAGGGCTTTCAGCACACCAATTTGCTCTTTTTCATTATTGATTTGACGACGAATTGTCAAAGCAACCATAATCGCTGTAATTCCCGATAAGAACGCTAACATAATTGTCGACATGACACTACTCATCTCAGCGCGACTAGCGAGCATACTCACTCGTGGATTCGCATCAATCCCCATTAAATATTGGAATTGGTCGTCATCTAGAGCTTCAAATTGCTGCGTTGTATTTGTCTGATCAGTAAATTTTCCACTGTATAACGTTTGCATATCACCTTCAAGACGTGCAAATTCAGCATCGCTAACATGAATAATTGCATCAGTTTCCGCAATATATAGTGGTGATTCCGTCGAAACAATTGGGAACACTTGATCAACATCATAAACTGAACCACTAATCGTATACATTTTACCACTAATTTCAATTTGATCACCGATTGCTAAACCATTTGCCTTTAAAAATGGTTCATTCATCGTAACTTCATCATCAGTTTGTGGTAATGTTCCTTCAACGACATAGGGTAAGTTGATTTCCTTCGTCGTTTTAATTGCCAAGAAATGACGGTTTACATCACCAACAGTATCAGTGAACATTTTTTGCTCGCGTGGTTCAATTTCAAAATTATATTCCATCGCTAACTGTTGTGCTTTTTCCGCTAAATAGGGCTGTAAATCAACATCATACTCAACAAAAACATCCATAATTTCGCCATTTGTGAATGCACTGAGCGGAATTTCATACTCAGTAAAAAGTTCAAGCAATTGAGTTTGCGTCAATTCAATCGCCGGTGCAAAACTAAAATCTTCTTGCTTTTGCGTTGTAAAATACTCATCTGATCCGACATAAATCACATCGTTTGAGTACGTCATCATTGAATAAAGTAACGTTGAGAAAATAACTAAAATCATTAATCCTAGGGTTTGGATTTTGTGATTTTTTAAACTTCGTAACGTATTTAAAAACAGTCGAATCATGCCCACAGCACCTCACTCGCTGCAATTGGGTTTTCATTTTGATAATGTTCCACAATTTTTCCGCTGTTCATCCGAATGACGCGATTCGCCATCGCTGCAATTCCAGGGTTATGTGTCACAATAATTAAAGTTGTCCCATACTCTTTATTTACCTTTTGAAGGACTTCAAGTACCTTTTTCCCAGTATGCTCATCTAATGCTCCTGTTGGCTCATCACAGAACATTAATTGCGGATTTTTTGCCAATGCACGAGCAATTGAAATTCGCTGTTGTTGTCCTCCTGATAATTGGAATGGAAATTTTTTACGATGATCATACATCTCAACACTTTGTAAAATTTGTTCGACATCAAGTTTATCTTTCGCAATATAACGACCAACTTCGACATTTTCACTAATCGTCAAGTTTGGCAATAAATTATATGATTGGAAGATAAAACCAATTTTGTCGCGGCGGAACTTCGTTAATTGGGCATCGCTCATTTTGCTAATTAATTCTGATTGAAATTCAATTGTCCCACTATCAATTTTATCTAGGCCACTCATCACATTCAGCATTGTTGATTTCCCACTTCCTGAAGGACCTAGTAAGACGACAACTTCACCAGCAAAAATTTCTAAATCAACACCATCTAACGCATGAACGAGTGTTTCCCCTTTTCCATACACTTTTTTTACTCCCTGTAACTTCATCATTGTTTCCATCGTTACGCTCTCCTTTTTATCCCACTCATTTACTTATTTTTTACGTTTTGCTTCAGCTAATAAAATTTCTAATTGCTCAACATCAAAACTATATTTTTCATTACAGAAGTGACATTGTGTTTGCGCACCACCATCGGCAATCATATTGCGAATTTCATCTTCACCTAAAGTAATGATTCCACGTGAAAAACGTTCATATGAACATTGACAGTGGAACTTCACTGGTAATGTCTCTAAAATATGTGCATCGTCACCTGCCAATAGCGTTAAAATTTGCTCTGGACTTTGACCATCATGAAGCAACTCAACTGTTGATGGCATCTTCGCTAAAGCTGTTTCTATCGCTTGAATTGTTGCTTCACTTGCATTTGGTAAAAGCTGAATGATAAACCCTCCTGCTGATTCAATTTCATTTTCAGGGTTAATATAAACACCAACTGCAACGGCACTTGGTACTTGCTCACTGACTGTAAAATAATAAGCAATATCTTCACCAATTTCACCACTTACTAGTGCACTCTCACTCGTAAATAATTCGCGTACACCAATATCTTTAACAACTCGCACTGATCCTTGTGTTCCAACGACAGCTTTTACATCAACTTTTCCAGTTTGAGTATTATGGAAATGAACACTTGGATTATCACAGTATCCGCCAACTTCACCTTCAGCATTTGCATCAATGATAATCTTCCCAATTGGACCATTACCTTCAATTCGTAACGTTAAACGTTGATTTCCTTTTAACATGGCACCCATAATTGCACCTGCCGTTGCACTACGACCTAAAGCTGCTGCTGCTGCTGGTAATGCTTCATGACGGCGGACAATTTCGCCTACTGTTTGTGTTGTTTGTGCTACATACACACGTGCTTCATTGTTAAACGCTAACGCTTTAATAATATAATCGTTCATCTCTATTCCTCTTTTCAAAAAAATCTATTCTTTTTCATTATAGCGACTCATTTCTTATGATGTTACTATATTTTTATTTTCTAATTATTTAAATTAGTTTTTGAAGCCAATCTGTTGTCAATCTCGCTTAAAACTCAGAAAAAAGGCTAAATTCTGAATCTCCAGAAATTAGCCCTTTCACGCCGAATACTACAACTTATTTTTTTGACGATAAATAATATACGAATAAACAAATGGGACAATTACCATCACAATTAAACATATGAAGAAGATAAGTGATCCAACTACTGATGGTAACAATGTTGTCGCTAACATCACCAATCCAAGTCCGACCCAAACATATCCGGCTAAACGATGCGTCCGGTTCCAAACCTCACCATCAGCTAATGTCCATGGTGTTTTAATTCCAATCATATAATTTTGTTTCATTTTGCCAAATGAATTCCCAATAAAGATAAATAATAAACTGATACCAATTCGGATAATTGCATCTACATCAACGGCATAACCTAGTGCTACTGCTGTTGTCATAACTATTACAGCTGTAAAAAAGAATTGAAATCCTAATCGTAACCATTGATAGTTTTTCCCGAATTTCTCAATATTTGCACGTTTAGGATCAATTAAAGGAACAACATATAGTAAACCGTATAGGAAACAGCCAATCCCCGCTAAAACAAATTGCATCCATTTTGGTCCATAACCATCAATTTCACCATTTACTCCCCAATGTGTCGGAATTTCTGCTGGTAAAGTATTATAGACAAGCGCTATTCCAATAAATGGTAACACTGCTAAAGCGAAAGTCATTATTTCTTGCCAATTAAATTTTTTCATCATCGTCACTCTCCTTTATGTGTCGCTGTTAGTGCAAAGATCCAACTCATAGCATCTTCAACTACACTTGTATTTAAACTATAAACAACAAATTGTCCCTGTTTCTCATCACAAATCAAATCAGCTTGTTTCAGTAATTTTAAATGATGCGAAATACTCGGTTTTGTCATCGTAAAGTGTTCCGCGATTTCACCAGCATTCAAATCACTTGTGCGTAATAATTGCAAAATCTCGCGTCGCGTTGGATCAGCGAGTGCTTTAAATGCTAAATTTAAACTCATACTTCCACCACTTTCCTTTATTTAGATATTTAAATGTTTATCTAAATAAAAGTATACGCTACCTAGTTTTAACTGTCAATAAAAACCCACCTCGGCGCCGAAGTGGGCTTTACTTTTAGTTTTGAATTAATATTTTTGCTAATCTGCTTCCTAATAATGGCGTGACAATGACAGCGATAATCAAAGTTGGAACCATATACGTCGCATTATAAATCAAAGAATATACCCATGCTGATTGCCCAACCGGTGCATATTCAGCAAAAAAGACTGCTCCCGATAAAACAAAGCTAACTAGCATCGCTACACATGCAAGTATTGTTCCTAAAATAATCCCACGACTGTCTTGCCAATCGCGAGCAACTAATCCGACTAATCCGAGCATTGCAAACGAAAGAATATAATCAAGTAATAATTGAATCGGATGAACGACAAAGCCGCCAAAAAATAATGTCAGCATACCATAAACAGCGCCAATTAATACGCCCGTTTTAAAACCGTAGCGAATTCCCACAATCAATAACGGAATAATTGACAGCATAATTGAGCCACCATTTAGCCATCCAAAACTCAAAAAACTTTTTTCTACTAAATTCAGTGCAAATGCCAAGGCAAGTGCAAGCGCTAAAAACGCTAATTTTTGTGCTTTCATAATAAAAAAACCTCCTCAAAATTGTTCGAGAAGTTTAAACGCATGATAAAAAACCGTACGCAAACTCCCTACGCTGGTATTACCCAGAATCAGGTTCAAAGGGTTAGAATAAATTCCTCTCAGCTCAAATTGAGCACCCCTGTTTCCTAGTTTTATTGTAGCAGATTTTCTTGTTCAACACAAGAAAAGGCAGCAATGTGAATTGCTGCCTTTTTATTATTCTGGTTTTTTCGTCAAATCAATTTCAATTGCTTGGTCCGATGTCTCAGGCATTGGTCCATCTGGTGTTGCATTAATTTCAGCGATTTTTGCTTCAATTTGCTCATCAGTCAATTGTGTATTATATTCCGAAGCCGGTGGTAATACCCCGTGCTCTTTAATATGTAAGATTTGTTCGTAAGTTAACGTCTCTTCCGCAAGTAATGCTTCCGCGATATTCGTCAATAATTCTTGTTGTTCAGTTAAAATTTGGCGTGTGCGCTCATAGCACTCGTCAATAATTTTACGAACTTCCATATCAATATCAAGTGCAACTTGATCAGAGAAATTTTGCTCTTTTCCATAGTCACGACCTAAGAAAACTGATCCTCCACGACGTTCATACTGAATTGGACCAAGACTACTCATTCCATATTCAGTAACCATTGAACGCGCAATTGCTGTTGAGCGTTCAAAGTCATTGTGTGCTCCAGTTGAAACATCGCCAAAAGTCAATTCTTCTGCTACGCGTCCACCTAAGAAGCCAATAATTTGGTCAAGTAATTCTTCTTTCCGTGCAAAGAAGCGCTCTTCTTTTGGAATCATCAAGTTATATCCACCTGCTTGTCCACGTGGAATAATCGTTACTTTTTGGACAATTGAAGCATCATCAAGTGTTAAACCAATTACCGCATGACCGGCTTCATGATAAGCAACTAAACGGCGTTCAGCTTCTGAATATTTACGACTCTTTTTCGCTGGACCAGCAATAACACGATCTGTTGCTTCGTCGATATCACGCATTGTGATAAAACGACGGTTTTCACGAACCGCTAACAATGCCGACTCATTCAATAAATTTTCTAAATCAGCTCCACTAAATCCTGGTGTCCGTTTCGCAATTGCTTTTAAGTCAACATCTGGTGCTAAATGTTTATTTTCAGCATGTACACCTAAAATTTTCTCGCGACCGTGCACATCTGGAACATTAACCGTAATTTGACGGTCAAAACGTCCCGGACGCAATAATGCTGGATCAAGTACATCTGGTCGGTTCGTTGCTGCCATGATGACAATTCCCGCATGCGGATCAAAACCATCCATTTCAACAAGTAACTGGTTTAAGGTTTGTTCACGTTCATCGTGTCCACCACCTACACCAGCTCCACGCTGACGTCCAACAGCATCAATTTCATCAATAAAAATGATTGCTGGTGCTTGTTTTTTCGCTTCGTTAAACATGTCACGTACACGACTTGCTCCGACTCCGACGAACATTTCAAGGAAATCAGATCCACTAATCGTATAGAACGGTACGCCAGCTTCCCCTGCTGTTGCACGTGCTAATAATGTTTTCCCTGTTCCCGGAGGACCAACAAGTAGCATTCCTTTTGGAATACGCGCACCCATATCACGGTAACGTTGTGGATGCTTTAAGAAATCAACAACTTCAACAAGTTCTTGTTTCTCTTCTTCATAACCAGCAACATCACGATATTTGACAGTACTTCCTTGCTGTAATTTCGCTCGGCTTTTACCAAACTCCATCGCTTTTCCGTTTGCACCCGCTGCACGATTCATAAAGACAAACATAATCCCCGCCAATAATAAGAATGGCAAGAATGTAATTAATCCTGAAATAATCGGTCCTGGTGTTTGTAACGGTGAATAGACAACTTCAATATTCGCTAAGTTATCATTAATTAATTTAACAACTTCTTGCGAATATGGAACTGTTACTGTATACCGCGGTTTTAACTGTGTCGTTTCATTCGCGCTATCATCACGTTTCGTATAAGTAATTGCGTATGCATCTCCTGATACTGGTTCAAAGTTTAACGTTTCAATTTCTTTTTCCGTTAATTCTTGAA
>JBOFQK010000207.1:0-2884 GCA_051660865.1 Culicoidibacterales bacterium
CACTTCCAAGAACAAACGGTAACGATTCAGGAGCCGTATTATTCTCAACCATTAACAGCATTTCCCTTCAAGTCATGTACAACACTCATTAATCATTTGACAACAGTTTTAAATGTGCAACTTTTAGGGGAGCTACCGACTGATTTTACAACACTCACATCGAAAGTAAGTGAAAAGAAAATCAGTAAATTTTTTGAACAACTTGAGCAATTCACATTTATTTCACCACCTGGAAAATTTAGCTTATTGTTTTCGGGAGTGGTGATTGAATTGCCACCGACGTTGTTAAACGAGGAGATTAATCCACTCGATTATGAAACGTGTCCGATTGTCATTCAGCGATTACAAGAACAGGGCGTTCAAACGTATGGACAATTACCGGCACAATTAGATAGTTTGACGCATTTCCGCTCAATTGGTCATAAGGCAATTGAGAAATTTGTTGAACATTTACAAGTAGTGATTACCCGCCAAGAGGCGCATTTGTTACGCTTATCACAAGTTGGGACGTTTTCACTGCGGGAACAAATCAATCAAGAATTGATGCGAATTTACAACCAATTTCAAGCGTATACGAGTGAGAGCTTTAGTGACCGTGATTTATTTATTTTCGAGAAATTTTATGAACAATACCAAACGAATCATCGGTGGACACTTGAAGCGATTGGACAAGAGTTAGGGGTGACTCGTGAACGAATCCGCCAAATTCACCAAAAAAATAAACGGCGTTTGTTGGCAATTGCTCAACCGGTGATGCCGTTATTGGAGCAATTATTGACTGAAAATCAAGGATTTGCGAAATTGAATTTTTTCCAAACGCTTGATTTTACGAAGTTTCTTGTTGCTGAAGTATTGTATGAGTGCCAAATGTATGTCTATAGTGAAGAGTTTGGGATTATTACCAACTATCCAAAACCGGCACTCAAGCAGTTAGAGCAAGAAATTGGGAATTACGTTGAGCAACAGGCGCAAATGCAGCTATTTACCTCGTCACAAATTAAAGTGATTGGGCATCAAATTCGTCAAGCCTTCGCCATTCATTCTAAACCATTTATCAAAGAGCAGTTACGCAAACTCTTTTTACAAACTCGTAGTGGCCAATATGTCTTGCGGTCGATTTCAAAGGCGCAAATTGTTGATCTTGTGTTACAACAATTCCCTCAAGGGATTGAATTGTACAAAAATGAAGATTTGATTCGTCAATTAGCTAACGAAATTATCGCTCAAACGTTTACGGTTGAAAAAGATCGTGCGATTGTCGGTTTAATCCAACGTGAAGAATTACAATATCGAATTTTGCTTTGGGGGCGGGGGTATTATATTCACCGCAACTTTGTGACGTTTGATCAAACGATTTTGCAAGAATTACATGAGTATTTAGAGCAGTTGCTGACGACAATTCCTTCAACGACAGCAGAACATGTGTATGAACAATTTGAGCCGTTATTACAGGCGCATAATATTCCTAATAAATATGCACTTTATACGATTTTGCGATTATCAAATTCATCAACGGCAATTGCTTATCCGGAATTCCCGAAAATTATGCAAGTTGAAACTAGCGGGAATTATGATAACCGTTCACAAATTATTACGTATTTACAAAATTGTGGGCATCCGGTTTCAACCGAACAGCTCCGGAAAGAGTTTGTTGAGGCGCGCGGGTGGAAAATGTATACGTTAACTGCCACGTTGTCATATAGTCGTGAAATTATTTCGACGAATTATAGTGAATATGGATTAATTTCGTTTTATACCCAGTACAAAAAGGCTGATTTTGCGGAAATTGCTGCAACAATTCGGACGAAAATCAAGGAGCAATTAATTATTGCCAGTGATGGGATTTTCTATGAGTATGAAGCAATGTTGGCGGCGAAAGGGATTGACTCAAGACAGTTATTGTATTCGTTATTGAAGCATTTCTATGGTGATGAATTCCGCTTTACCCGTTATCCGCATATTGTGAGCGTTGATTATCATGATGATATTTCCTTTGCAGCAATTATTGAAAATTACTTATTGCAAGCAGGGCAATTAGTCAATCGTGTCCAAATTTTAGAATGGCTCTCACAAGATGTTGGTGCCAACAGTCGCACTTTTGATGCCGTTCTCCAAAAATCAGCGGCAATTATTGCCTATACGAATGGGCAAAGTGCCCAGTATATTCATCGTGATGTCCTTGAGTGGACGCCAGACAAGCAAGTGCAGTTAAGCGCCCTTGTCCATGAGCATATGCAGCAAAAGCCATCGACATTTGTGAGTGCGCAATGGGTATTAGACAAATTTACTTTACCTGCACTCGGGTTGAAATTACCGTGGAATAAAGAATTGCTGATTAATTTACTCAAACGGGAACCGAGTTTTATTTTAATCGGTTCAGAATCACGAATTATCGTTGAACGTGACAATCCTCAAGGGATTCAATCAAATATGACGTTTATTGCCCATGTGATTCGGCGGAAGTTTGGGGGGAGAACGACAGTCGCCGATTTACGTTATAAACTCAAAACCTATAATTTTTCGCGCGACGGTGATTTCCTTGAAGATACGATGAAAGCCTTAGCGAATCAAGAAGCACCTTTTATCATTGATGGTGATGATATTTATTTAAAATAATTCGCAAAAATAAGAGTGACACTTTTTGGTAAACTCTTATTTTTTTACTAAATAAATATTTAACGTGAAAAAACAACTAGTAAATGTTATAATGTGTAAGAAAATAACCGCCTGATGATACGGAAATCAAGGAAAAGTGGAAGGTTTATAATGAAAAGACAACTATTTTTACTAGCGAGTATTGTTGTGATGCTACTCATCCTTGGCCTGATCGGTGGCATGTTTAATTACACGACTTTAAACGAACAAGAAATCGTCTTGCGCTTTG
>JBOFQK010000208.1:0-7023 GCA_051660865.1 Culicoidibacterales bacterium
AAAAAAGATTTATTCGATCTACAAAATTCTCACGAAGACACCCACTCATAAACACGGGTGTCTTTTTATTTTTAAAAATAAAAATCATCATCTTGTAATGGTTCGACATGCATTGCTTTCACATAACCATTCCCTTTCGTTGAAAAGAAATCATGATTTTTTGTTTCTGTCCGTAAGCCGTTTAATACTAATGGGTTGACCATTGCTGGATCGAGTTGGAATACTGGATCCAAACCGATGTTCATCATTGCTTTATCCGCATTGTAACGAATAAATGTTTCAACTTCACTTTCAAGCGCTAACTCTTGGTATAGCTCTTGGGTATATTTTTGTTCAAGACCATATAATTGTTCAAACGTTAATTGCACATTTTTTACTGCATCTTGTTGTTGCTTCGCTGTCAATGTCTCAAATACACCTTGAGCTAACATTCCAGTATACATGCCATGAATTGCTTCATCACGGATAATTAAGTTAATAATCTCACCACTATTAATTAATTTTCCTTGTCCAGCTAAATAAAGTGGATAGAAAAATCCAGAATAAAAGAGAAAACTTTCTAAAAAGACACTTGTCGCCATTGCTTCATACAAACTTTGTTGATCCCGAATTGCCTCATAGCGACTTGTCACGACCTCAACTTTCGTTTGTAAAATTTCATTCGTCACAACCCACTCGAAAATCGAATCAATTTGTGGCATTGTACATAACGTTGAAAAAATACTACTATAACTTTTCGCATGCATGTGCTCCATTGCCCCCATAAATGAGAGGACGGCTTTTTGTTGTTGTTTTTCTACCGCTTTTCCAAGCAAAGGCATGCCGACATCGCCTTGCTCAGTATCAAGTAATGTTAATCCCCCTAAAATCCGCTCATACGTCCAGCGTTCTTCAGGTAACAGTGTGGCATACGTTAATTTATCATCCGTTAACGGGATTTCTTCATCCACCCAAAATTGGCGAACATTTTGATCCCAAAATATTTTTGTAAATTCATCTTCCATTCGATTCCAGTTGACTGCTGATTTCATTTTTTCACCTCTTCTATACTGAACATGCTAAACAATCATCAATTGTCAGATTCTTTGTTCGTGTATAATACAAACTCTTCAAACCTTTTTGCCAAGCATAAATATATAAACGAGCGAGTTCACGTGTGCTTGTTTCATTGGTTACATATAAAATTGTACTAATTCCCTGATCAATATGTGGTTGAATCACGGCAATTAGATCAATAACTTTCATCATATCCATATGATACGCCGATTTATACGCAAAATATGTCTCGCGACTTAAAAATGGCATTGGATAGTACGTGATTGCATTCCCGTATGTTCGCGTTTCTATATGTTCAACAATTGGTGCAATTGACGGTGTGGCATTTTGAATATAAGCAATTGACTGTGTTGGTGCAATTGCTAAACGATACGCATGATAAAGTCCATGTTGCATCACATCGGCTTTAAGCATTTGCCACTGCTCTGGACCAGGTAAAGTGATTCCGGCGAAGAGCGCTAAACCTCGTGCAGTTGTTGGCCGATAATCTTCGCGACAATACTTCGTAAAATAACTGCCATCCGCATACGTACTTTGTTCAAATTGTGCAAATGTTGTTTGGCGACTTTTAGCTAACTCCATACTCCGCTGTAATGAATAAAAATTAACTGCCATAAAGAATGCCTGTGCAAATTCTTTAGCGAGCTCACTTTCATATGGAATTTGATTTTTGGCTAAAAAACCATGTAAATTCATCGCTCCCAAACCAATCGCATGGAACTCAGCGTTAGCTTTCGCAACACCCGGTGCATTTTCAATGTTTGATTGATCACTCACTGCTGTTAAAACATCAACTGCGGTTTTGACACTTGCAGCTAAGCTATTTTGTTCCATGACATTCACAATATTTAACGAACCTAAATTACAACTAATGTCGTAACCAATCTCGTCGGCTTGACCATAATCGGTAATAATTGTTGGACTTTGAAGTTGGAAAATTTCTGTACATAAGTTTGACATTTTAATTTCACCAACCGCTTTTAACGCATGTTCACGATTCGCTTGTGATTTATACATAATGTACGGATACCCTGATTCAAATTGTGTTTGTGCAATCTGTGTTAATAATAACCGTGCATTGAGTTGGCGTTTTTTGACCTCCGGATGAGCAACTAATTCATCGTAACGTTGGTCGATATCAAGTTCATCTAAAGTTACTCCAAAGGCTTTTTCAACCGTCTTTGGGGCAAAGACATAATACGGTTGATTTTCGCGAGCCAATTCAAAAAACTTATCAGGTACAATTAAACCAACCGATAACGTTTGAATTCGGCTTTTTTCATCAGCATTAATTTTTTTTGTATCTAAAAACGCTTCAACATCCCAGTGAAAAATATTCAAATAGACTGCTCCAGCACCTTTACGTTGACCCATTTGATCTGCATAGCTAAAAGCATCTTCTAACAACTTCATCACTGGAACAACACCCTTACAAGCATTTTCAACATCTTTTATCGTTTCACCTTGCGCTCGTAACTTTGATAAATTAATTGCTACACCACCACCAATTTTCGACAATTGCATCGCTGTTCCAAGTACATAGTTAATACTGTTGAGGCTATCTTCAATTTGTAATAAAAAACACGATACTAGCTCGCCACGTCGCTGTTTCCCCGCATTAAGGAAAGTCGGCGTCGCTGGTTGGAATCGTTGCTCAATCATCGCTATCGCATACTCACAGGCTTTCGAAGCATCATTTTCAGCTAATGCCAACGCTACCGCGACAATCCGTTGCTCATAAGTTTCTAAATAAAATTGATGATCATCTGATTTCAATGCATAATCACGATAAAATTTTGAAGCTGCCATAAATGATTGAAATTTAAATTGCCGCTCTTTTACCGCCATTCGGACACGTTCGATTGCTGCTTCATCATAATTTTGATAAAAATCACAGTAGTAACCTTCTAAAATTAATGTTTGCAAGCGTTCTGTTTCATTCGCAAAAACACGCATTTTAGCATCAACCTCTGCTAAAAATTCATCACGAGCTTCTAAATCTTTTTCTAAATCATAAAAACCATCTACTTGTTGAAATAACAGATTATTTTTCTCTAAATAACTCAATTTGATCGACTCCTTTTTCAAATATTTCCACATCTTGTGCTAAGCCAGCTAATTCGAACTGGTGAATCAGTTTCGTCTGGTACTGCATCGCAATTTTTTGCCCTGCTTTCGCAAAATTATCCCCCCAATTACGATTACCACTCGCAGCTACACCAACTATCCAGTGGTGATTATGTTCTAAAAACTTTTGAACTTCTTTTGGAATTTCACCAAATCCAGTCGTATAGGTAACTAAAATAAACGGCTGTTCTAACCGTTCTTCACCTGACACAATTGCCATTTTTTTGTTATATTTTAGCTTTTTAACAAAGCGAGCTACATTTTGGGTTTTTGATGCATACACAATCATAGCCATCCCTCACTTTCCTACTTCTCCATTCTAAGAGCTGTACTTACTTTTTGCAAATAGCCATGCTTACTATTTTTTGTCAACCACTTTTCCCTCGTAATTTTTACACTTAATTTCTTAAATTCTCCGAAAAAATTTTTAGCATTTTTTTGGTTTTTCGCCAAAAAAAACCTAGAAACAAGAGCTTCCCCTTATTTCTAGGTTTAATATGATTTATTTTTGTCCTTGGACTGCTTCGTCACCGTAACGTGCTGCACGTTTACGGACACTTGGGTCTAAGTAACGTTTACGCATACGGATTGATTCTGGCGTAATTTCAACAAATTCGTCAGCACCAATGAAGTCTAAACATTCTTCAAGGCTTAAGTTACGAATTGAATCCATTTTTGCCGCATTGTCAGTTCCTGAGCTACGTACGTTTGTTAATTGTTTTGCTTTGCTGATGTTAATTTCAAGGTCGTTTTGTTTTGCATTAACCCCGATAACCATTCCAGCATAAACTTTAGTCGCAGGTTCAACGAAGATATCTCCACGCTCTTGTGCACTTACGATTGAGTATTGCGTTGCAACCCCAGTCTCAGAAGCAATTAACGATCCACGTGAACGTGTTGGAATATCGCCACGGAATTCTCCGTAACCTTCGATAAAGCTGTTCATGATTCCGTTTCCTTTTGTATCTGTCATGAATTCATTACGGAATCCAATTAATCCACGTGAAGGAACAACGAACTCTAAACGAGAATATCCATTAACAGCAGCTGTCATATTAACGATTTCGGCTTTACGCACACCCATCTTCTCAATTACAGCACCAACGAACTCTTCAGGAACATCGATTGTTACACGCTCATATGGTTCTTCACGTTTACCATCTTCATTTTCTTTAATGATAACCGTTGGTTTCGAAACTTGGAATTCGAACCCTTCACGACGCATTGTTTCAATTAAAATTGATAAATGCAATTCTCCACGTCCACTTACTTTGAATGTATCTGGAGAAAGTTCTTGTAAACGTAAACTTACGTTTGTTTCAAGTTCTTTGATTAGACGGTTTTTAACGTGACGGCTTGTTACGAATTTACCTTCTTGTCCTGCGAATGGTGAATCATTAACCATGAAGTTCATGCTTAATGTTGGCTCATCAATTTCTACGAACTCAACAGCAACTTGGTGACTTGGATCAGTTAATGAATCTCCGATTTGAGCATCGATACCACGAATCGCTACGATATCTCCAACTTTTGCTTCTTCAACTTCTTTACGACCTAAACCATCGTACATGTAAAGTGCACCAATTTTAACATTTTTCATTTCTGTGTAGTTATGAATTAATGTTGCTTGCATGTTTTTACGTAACACACCATTTTCGATTTTACCAACAACTAAACGTCCTAAGTATCCATCTGAATCAATTGTTGTTAATAACATTTGGAACGGTGCATCGATTTCACCTGTTGGTGGTTCTGCACGTTCGATAATTGTTTCAAATAATGGTAATAATGTATCAGACTCATCTTCAAGTTCGCGCATTGCATAACCTGATTTTGCTGATGCATACACAACAGCGAAGTCTAATTGCTCATCATTTGCCCCTAATTCAACGAATAAGTCAAAGACTTCATCGATAACAACTTGTGGACGTGAATCAGGACGGTCAATTTTGTTGATAACAACAATTGGGCGTAATCCTAATTCTAATGCTTTTTTCAATACGAATTTTGTCTGTGGCATTGCACCTTCATATGCATCTACAACAAGTAAAACACTATCAACCATTTTTAATACACGTTCAACTTCTCCACCAAAGTCAGCATGTCCCGGTGTATCAATAATGTTAATACGCGTATCTTGGAACATAATTGACGTATTTTTTGCTAAGATTGTAATCCCGCGCTCACGCTCTAAATCGTTACTATCCATTACACGGTCAGCAACTTGCTCCTTTGCATGGAAAATATTACTTTGTTTTAAAAGGGCATCTACTAAAGTCGTTTTCCCATGGTCAACGTGGGCAATAATTGCAATATTTCGAATGTCTGTTCTCAAATTCGTCACTTCTCTTTCTTAAATAGTTACCTAAACTTTTGAATAATAGGTAACTTTAATAGGCTTTATTATACATGTTTTTAAGCTATTTTTCAATTGCAGAATGGTGAGTTTATCTGCATTTGCATTAACTTTCAAAAACTTATTTAATTTCCTAAAATGAAATAGGCAACAACTAATAAGAAAACGAGCATAATTGCTAAAAAGAGAAAGAGCCCTTCTTGGATAGCAGGGTTTTTCACTTTCCACCGCGAAAGCGTAATCACGCCTAACCCGACAACTAAAAAAACGAGCAATGCAGATGATGCTGTTGTTAGCGATCCATTTTGCCAATAATCAAAAAATAGTAGGAGTAAGCTAACACTAACGTAACTTAGCAATAACGGCTTAAATAAACTTTTACTCCGTTGAGGGATTAATTCTTGTTTCATTCTCATTCACGCTCCTGTTCTAATTGCCAAAACAACAACTGCTTTTCAAGCTGTTCTCGCTGATGGCGTGACATTTTAGCAATTACACAGCGATATGAATGTTCAATCATAATCTTCAAATCAGCAGCCGCAACATCTTGATTGAGTGTAATAGTATTCCAATGTGTTTTATTTAAATGATAGCCTGGCTGAACAGCCGCATACATCGCTCGATAGACTTGCGCTCGTTCTGGATCACACTTCAATGAAATTTGTGTTGAATTACCTATAATTGCAAAGATTTTATCAACAACTTTTAAAACTTTGGTTTTTTCATCAAATGGATACGTAAGGCTAACATTCGGTAATTGTAAACAATAGTCTTCAAATTCAAGCATCTCCATATTTATCCCCTTTTCTGCAATTAATTGTATTTATTATACGCAAATTTCAAAAAAAAGCAAAAAAAAAAGCCTTAATTGAAGACTTAAATGGTGCGCCCAACAGGAGTCGAACCCGTGGCCTTTAGAACCGGAATCTAACGCTCTATCCAGCTGAGCTATGGGCGCAAATTATATAGATAATAAAAAACACGTCTAACGTGATTTCAAACATATAAATGGAGGAGGAAGAGGGATTCGAACCCCCGCGGGATGTTACTCCCCTGTCGGTTTTCAAGACCGATCCCTTCAGCCAGACTTGGGTATTCCTCCGAAGATGTTGCTTAATAAATAAAAACGCTGGTGGACCCTACAGGACTCGAACCTGTGACCAATCGGTTATGAGCCGATAGCTCTAACCAGCTGAGCTAAGGGTCCACTTATTATTTATTAAATGGTAGCGGCGGAGAGATTCGAACTCCCGACCTTCCGGGTATGAACCGGACGCTATAGCCAACTAAGCCACGCCGCCGTTATCAATGATTTTTTTTAAATGGTGGAGCCTAGCGGGATCGAACCGCTGACCTCCTGCGTGCAAGGCAGGCGCTCTCCCAGCTGAGCTAAGGCCCCTTTTAAAATGGTGGGACTAAATGGACTCGAACCATCGACCTCACGCTTATCAGGCGTGTGCTCTAACCAGCTGAGCTATAGTCCC
>JBOFQK010000209.1:0-26883 GCA_051660865.1 Culicoidibacterales bacterium
GCTGTTTCTAGCCCCCTTCCTTCATTACCTATTTATTATAACAACTCCACTATCAACTTGCTAGTTTTTGTCAACAAAAAAAGCGTAAGAGTGAGACTCTTACGCTTAAAGAAGATTACGCTTCTAAGTATTCTTCAATGTTTGATTTGATAACTGATACACGTGGTCCGTAAATTACTTGAACACCGTTCCCGCTTTTTACAAGTCCTGCTGCTCCAGTTCCTTTTAACATTTTGTCATCAACTTTTGCTGGATCTTTTACTGTTACACGTAAACGTGTTGCACAGCTATCAAGGTCAGAAATATTATCTTTCCCTCCAAGACCAGCTACGATTGTTGCTGATAACTCATCACCTGCTCCTGCTTTCGCAGTTGTAGTTGTAGTTGCTCCACCTTTGGCAGCATTAACATCTGCACGTGTGTATAATTTAGCTTCTTCACCAGCTTCTTCACGTCCTGGAGTTTTTAAGTCAAACTTCAAGATGAAGAAACGGAATAAGAAGAAGTAAACAACTGCATATGCAGCCCCTACTACTAAGATCCAGTAGTAGTTTGTTGCACTTGGCCCTGGTAATACTCCGTAAAGTACGAAGTCAAGTAATCCTCCAGAGAATGTCATCCCAACACCAACGTTTAAGATGTGCATTAACATGAATGATAAACCTGCTAATACTGAGTGAACTCCGTAGTATAATCCAGGTGCTAAGAATAAGAATGTGAACTCAAGTGGCTCAGTGATCCCTGTTAAGAATGAAGTTAAAGCTGCTGAGATTAATAAACCTTTAACAACTGACTTGTTCTCTGGACGTGCAGTTGTATACATCGCGTATGCTGCTGCTGGAAGACCGAACATCATGAATGGGAATTTACCAGCCATGAAACGTGTTGCGCTTGCTGCGAATTGTGTCGTAGTTGGATCAGCTAACTGAGCAAAGAAGATATTTTGTGCTCCGTAAACGACTGTTCCCGCAACTTCCATTGATCCACCTACTGCTGTTTGCCAGAATGGTAAGTAGAATACGTGGTGTAATCCGAATGGGATTAAAGCACGCTCGATGAATCCGTAAACGAATGTTCCGAAGTATCCACTAATTTCAACAAAGTTTCCGATTGCTGTAATTCCACCGAAGATGTATGGCCAAACAAATGTCATTACTAATCCGACTAATACTGCGAATACTGCAGATACGATTGGAATGAAACGTGTTCCACCGAAGAATGATAATGCTGATGGTAATTCAATTTTATAGAATTTATTATGTAAAATTGAAACCATGATCCCGATGATCATCCCGCCGAATACACCTAACTCTAATGATGGTAAACCAAGAACCATTTTAGTTGCCCCTGCAGCTAAATCAGTTACAATTGCCCCATCAACAACAGCGATTTGCCCTGTTGTTAATAAAGTTGCTGAAATCGTTGCTTGCATAACTAAGAATGCGATTGCCCCAGATAAAGCTGCCGTTGCTTTTTCTGCTTTTGCCATTCCTAATGCGATTGCGATTGCGAAGATTAATGGTAAGTTTCCGAAGATAACATCCCCAGCTGAACTTACGATTGTTAAAATTGTGTTTAAGACTGTCCCTGGTCCTAAAACAGCTGTCCATCCATAAGCTTCAATTAACGTCGTGTTAGTGAATGAACCTCCGACCCCTAAAAATAGACCAGCTACTGGTAAGATTGCGATTGGCAACATGAACGAACGACCGACACGTTGTAATACGCCAAAGATTGAATTGTTTTGCATTGTGAAAAACTCCTTCCGATTTATTTGTTTTAAATGCACTTATTATTCTAGCTGTTTTCCAATCAAATTGCAATTGAAAACGCTATTTTTTTTGAAAAAAATCAAAAATTATTTGCAACAAACAAAAAAGGTCCGCATTCCAATATCCCCAAAACCAACTTCAGCACTATCATACGTCTTTACTTGTGTGAAACCACTTTCCGCCAAAAATTGTTGATATGTTTGCGTAGCATACGTTTTTTGGTGGTGGAGTTCATCAAATCGTTGGTAAAGTCCTTCGGGCGTTTCAACAAAAAAGGTTAATTCATGTTCAACTTCACCTTCACCAATGACAAAACTATTCCATAAATAACTAAATTCATCTTCAACGACATTTTCACTGAAATCATGAAAGACTTCATGAATTTTCGCTAACGTGTGGACATCAAAAATCAATAAACCGCCTGGCTTTAATGCCGTGTAACAGTTTTTGAGCGTTGCAATCACGGCAGCTTGCTCAACGACATAGTTTAACGAATCGCATAAAATCGTTATACAATCAACACTCGCTTCAGGAAAAGTAATTTCTGACATATCCGCTTCAATCCATTGAATTGCGGCATTTTGGGCTTTTTCTTGAGCAATTGTCAACATTTCTGCCGATAAATCAACCCCAATCGTTGTCGCAAATGATGCAGCTAACGGAATCGTTGTTGTTCCTGTTCCACAACCTAAATCGACAAGCGTTCCTTGAGTAATTCCTGTTTGGCTCATTTGTTGCTCAACAAACTCAATCCATTGATAATATGGCGCTTCGGCCATTAATTGATCATAAAAATTTGCAAATTGTCCATAACTTAACATATTTATTCTCCTTTTATTTGTGCTAATTTCGCTGCTAATGCAATTGAATCAGGATGCACCGTTTTTCCGTGTGCGCGTAAGTACGCATTTGTTTGTGTAATCGCATAATCAACCCCAGCATCTAGGCTCTCGAACGCTTTTAACCGTGCAGTTTCCACACCAGGAAAACGTCGATTAGGTTCAATATAATCAGCGATAAAAATACACTTTGCAATCTCATCCATATCAGGATGCCCAGTTGTATGATAACGAACAGCTTCAATGACAGCTGAATCCGTCATGCACAATTGCTCTTGAATGACAATCGAGCCCACAAACGCATGGGCTATTGGCGCAATAAATGGCTCTGTTGGAAAATAACGGGTCATCATTGCTTGTAATTGCTTTTCGGGCATTGCTTTCGCATAATCATGTAATAACGCCGCAACGTGGCATTTACGTTCATTTAAACTATAGCGTCGAGCTAACTTAATGGCGGTTTCAACTACACCCATCGTGTGAATAAATCGCCGGTAATTCATCTGTTGATAGACGAGCTCATGAATCGCTGTCAATCCATATAAGCGGTGGTGCAACATATACTCTAGCACTTGTTGATTTAATTGATTGTAGTGCTGAAATTGCCGAATCGCCGTTGAACTCACCGCTAATTCTGGCATCGGTAAAATAATTAGAGGATATTGACTTTCAAGCTCATACTCAGGTCGCTGAAATGCAACAAATGTCACCTCACTCAATAAATACGCTAAATTTTTCCAACTCGCTAAAATTTCAACATTGTCGGCACCAAGTAAAAAATAAAATTCCGCTTCCGGATTCATTGCACGTAACTGTTGAATTGTTTCATACGTATACGAAGTTTTGGCTCGTTGTAGTTCAATCGGATTCACACTAAAGGTTGAATCACCACTAATTGCCAATTCAATCATCTTGACCCGATGCTCACTTGCAGTCAAACCTTCTCGTTCTTTATGTGGTGGCGAATACACGGGAATAAACCAGACACAATCTAAATCTAGTGCTGCTTGCGCCGTTTTCGCCATCGCCACATGAGCCGCATGAATCGGATCAAATGTCCCACCAAACAAACCTATTTTCATCTGTATAACTTCCTTTCATTGGAAACCCTAGCCTAGCTATTCAGGCAATGAGGGCATATTTCTTCCGTATTTTAACATAGTCCTGACGCGATAGCTAGTTTCAGCCAAAAAAAAAGCGAACAACTTTTCAGCTGTACGCTTTCCTTGATAATTATTTTTTTGGTAATTGAATTGTTGGGTTTTTTGCTGATGGACGGTATAAAACGATTGTTTTTCCGATTAATTGTACTAACGTAGCATGTGTTTGTTCTGATACTTGTTCAGCTGCTTCGTGTTTTGTTCCTGAATAATTTTGTAAAATACTTACTTTAATTAATTCGTGAACTTCAAGTGCATCAATAATTGAGTTTACCATATTTTGGTTGACACCATCTTTTCCAATTTGGAAAATCGGTTTAATTGTTTGGGCTTTCGAACGTAAAAAACGTTTTTGTTTACTTGTTAAGATCATGTGTTATCTTCCTTTCAATTTCAACTGCCAAATTTTGATAGTTTGGCATTGGTTGTGCCCAAAAATATTCTTGAGCAACAATTGCTTGATGAATGAGCATTTTCAAACCATTTTGTTGGCAGTTTGTTGTTGTATAGCGTAAATCATAGACAAACCGTGCTGCTTCAAGCCACGGAAAATCTTGATTTGTTGCTTGTATAATATAGTCATATGCTTTGATTGTTGCTTGTGCCACTTCGAGTGAGACAATTGTTGTCGTTGGTTCAACAAACTGACAGTTCGCTAACGTCCGATTACTAATCGTAATGTGCGGTGTGAGTTGCTTAAGGGCATAATACACCGCTTTAGCAGCACCACCAGCACCAATTAGCAAAACCTTTTGATTTCGCCACTGCTTTTGATCAATTGAGCGCAAAAAGCCGAGCCAATCGGTATTATAACCAATCAGTTTTCCATCCACTCGTACTACGGTATTGACAGCCCCAATTGCTTGCGCATGACGATCACAGTCATCAATGAGCGCCAATATCGTTTCTTTGTGGGGAATTGTCACATTAAAGCCTTGGTATTGATTTAATTGTTCGCGCGTATACGTTGAACAATCAAGCAAGTCATATGTCGCTTCCCGTTGGCACGCGGCAAAGATCAGGGCATGGATGTATGGTGAACGTGAGTACTGAATACCACTACCAAGTAATCCAAACTGTTTTGGCATGTTAGATTAGCGCCTCGCGCACAAACACCGCAACGCCAACTGGTGCATGTAATGCGACAGTAACTTTTTCAGTTGGCCAAGCAGTAATCCAACCAAGGCCAGAAATAACTAAGTCAACTTTTTCGTTAGCACGTAAGTGGAATTCGTGACGCATTAAACGTGAATGGGCGATTGGTTGTAATAATTCACCAGCATGGTCAGCAAACAACTCATCCGCACGCTCTAATTTTGTTCGGTGGATATTGATTTCATTGGCAACATACGTTGTAAAGTTATTTTTCCCACCAGAAATATAGTCAAAACGTGCTAATCCACCGAAGAACAACGTTTGTTGTTGGTGTAATTGATATGTTTTCGCTTTAATCTCTTTTTTAGGACTAATAAGCATCAAAGCATCACGGTCAACATGGTGAGCCATTTGATCACGGTTGATGACCCCTGGAGTATCAATGATTGATGATGTTTCATCAAACGGAATCGCAATGACGTCAAGTGTTGTCCCTGGGTAGTTTGAAACCGTAATGATATCTTTTGTCTCATTGGCAAAACGTTTTAATAACGCATTGATAAATGTTGATTTACCAACATTCGTACAACCAATAACATACACATCACGACCTTCGCGATATTGATGAATTAATTCAGTTACTTCATCAATACCATTGCCTTTACCAGCACTCATTAAAGCAACATCAATTGGTACTAAGCCCATTGAACGTGCTTCTTTTGTCATCCAATGTTTTAATTTCGCTTGCTTTGTTGAATGTGGTAAAATATCAGCTTTATTTCCAACTAATAACACCGGATTGCCATTCACAAAACGGTTAATTCCGTTAATCCAACTTCCATTGAAGTCAAAAATATCGACTAGCATGACAACAAGTGCTTCATGATCACCGATTCCGTGAAGAAGGCGTAAGAAATCATCGTCATTTAATTCAACATCATTTAATTCATTATAGTGTTTAATCCGGAAACAACGTCGACAAACAACAGCTTCATCATTATTATTTTCTAGCACTTTTGCAGGTACGAATCCGGCTAGCGTTTGATCTTCACTTTGAATTGTGGCTCCACAGCCAATACAACGTAAATCGTCCATTTTATTTTCCTCTACTTTCTTTTGCTTACACATTTTGTTATCTCATCCCGATTCGCAAAATTCGTTCAATAACACGCATGAAACGAATCCCAATTGGTTCACTTGGATCAATAGGTTCAACGAGCACTGTTTGCATTCCCATTTTATTTCCGCCGTAAATATCAGTTGTTAAGCGATCACCTAACATCAGCGTCTGCGTTGGTAGTTGCTGATGCTTTGAAAAAATGTGGTGATAAATCTGGGGGTTCGGTTTCCTTGCCTTATAATAATACTCTAAACCGAGCGGTTCGGCAAAGTCTTTTACGCGTTTTTCACTTTTATTATTTGATACGATAATAATTTTAATCCGTTTCGCACGTAATTGCGCAAACCAAGCGCGTAATTCAGGTGAACTCGCTGTTTCACCATCAGCGACAAGGGTATTATCCAGATCACTTAAAATCATCGTGATCCCTGCTTCTTCAAGTTTTGCTAAATCAAGTTCGCTATAATGACGAATTGCTTGTGTTGGATAAAATCGCTTCATTTCTTCCTCCGGTGTCTGTTATTTGAATAGAAAAAAAGTAGCCAGCGCTACTTATTATTTGCGGAATTTACGGTGCTTGCGCTCACGTAAATAAATTCCTTTTGGTTTCCGTAAGCGTTGTACGAGTCCGAAACTAAGTCCCCCAACAACGAGCACACTCACAAAAATCCCCGCCGCAACGACATATGGTTGTTCCCATAGCGGGATTTGTGTTGCATCTACTTCAGATTCAACACTTGGAGTATCTTCACTCTCCGGTGCCGGTGTTACTTCCGGTTCGATACTCGGTGTAACTTCGACTTCAGGTGTCGGTGTTGCTTCTGGTTCAACGGGAGCAACATAATTCTCGCATTCACTCACTGTCTTACCCTCAGGTAACGTCTGACAATACGTGTCTAAGGTTAACTCCACAGCTCTCGTCACCGTTCCAGCTTGATAACTGGCTTCACCATCAAACAATTCAATTTTGTATCCTTGTGCGATTGGAAACCACTGCCCCTTATCAAGAAATTCACTATTTATCTGTGTCGTTCCATCAAAAATTTTCACATAAATACGTTGATCACACTGATTACGAATCCCAAATTTCGTATTATTCTCAACAACCCAACCAACTTCAACACACGAAAGTGGCTCACTACTCGGTGTCGTCGTTGCTTGTACAAAAATTGGTGCGAATAAACAAAATACAACACTTATAACCCCGATTACTTTCTTCACCATTATCACCCTATCATTTTACATTCTGCTTTCATTCTATCAAAAAAAAACCGATAAAACAACAAAAAGTGGTTTGATCCACTTTTTGTTGTTACTTATGTTATTAAACTAGTAACGGTAGCATTGCAACTACCATTGTTGTTGATTGCTCAACTGCTAATGGTAAAAATTGTTCGAAAGAAAGATGTGATGCTTTCCCAGCCACATCACTAATTGACCGGACAATGACGAATGGTTTGCTAAAAACATGACATACTTGCGCAACTGCTCCAGCTTCCATTTCAACAGCACTTAAAGTTGGTTGTTTCGCTAAAATTGCTGAAATTTGTTCTTCACGACCGATAAATGAATCACCCGTTGCGACAATACCTGTGACAGCATGAAATTGTGTTGTTGCCAACGCTGTTTGTGCTACTTCAACTAACTTTTGATTGCTTGCGTAACTTTCAGGCATTTGTGGAACTTGGCCATGAATATAACCAAAGTGGGTTGCATCAACATCGTGATACGTTGTTTCAGTCGCAATCACAATATCACCAACGTTTAATGATGGATTCACACCACCAGCACTTCCGGTATTAATGACTGCTGAAACTTCAAAATGATTCAGTAATAATGTCGTTGAAATTGCCGCATTGACTTTACCAATTCCACTTCGTAACACAACAACTTCTTTTCCCGCTAATGTTCCGACATAAAACTCAAAGCCAGCAATTGTTTCTGTCTGTAAATTTTCTAATTGTGAGCGCAGTAATTGCACTTCTTCTTCCATTGCCCCAATAATTGCAACTCGCATCTTCGTTCCTCGCTTTATCAACTTATTTAATTGCTTGAATCACAATTGTTAATGTTGTGCCATTTGGTAATGCAACTTCAACTTGATCACCTGTTGTTTTACCGATTAAAGCAACTGCCATCGGTGAATCATTTGAAATTTTACCATCTAACGGATCTGCTTCAGCACTTCCGACGATTGTTACTTCTTCAACATCATCTTCACCAGCTTCAACAAACTCAACTGTTGAACCGAAACCGATCACATCACTTGAAGTTTTTTCAACGATTTCAGCATTGCGTAACATCGTTTCTAATTGCACAATTCGTGCTTCAACTTGTGCTTGCTCATCTTTAGCTGCATCATATTCTGAGTTTTCTGATAAATCTCCGAATGAACGAGCAACTTGAAGTTTTTCAATTACTTCAGGACGACGTGTTTGGATTGTATATTCTAACTCTTGTTCTAACTGCATTTTTCCTTCAGCAGTCATTTGAAATGTTTTTGTTTGCATGGTTCCTTCACCTCTAAATCTTGTACTTGCGGCACATGATGGGAAAAAGAGCTTAAGGAAAGCTCTTTCGCCTCATGCACTATAGTTCAATAGTTTACACTATTTAATTTTAAAATTCAAATATTTTCTAATCTTTTTATTACTTAATTGCTATTTCTTATCTAAAATGCTTTGAATTTTCGTACTAATTAAGTCAATTGCTACGAAATTACTTCCACCTTCAGGTAAAATAATGTCCGCAAAACGTTTTGATGGCTCAACAAATTGGTTATGCATTGGTCGTACTGTCCCTAAATACTGCTCAACCACTGATTCAAATGTCCGCCCACGTTCAGCAATATCACGTTTCACACGACGAATAAAACGAATATCCGCATCAGTATCGACGAAAATTTTAATATCCATAAGTTCACGTAAACGCTCATCTTCAAGGACTAAAATTCCTTCTAAAATAATAATTTGCG
This sequence comes from Culicoidibacterales bacterium, assembly GCA_051660865.1. Classification (GTDB taxonomy): domain Bacteria; phylum Bacillota_I; class Bacilli_A; order Culicoidibacterales; family ZOR0006; genus ZOR0006. Next base: position 8,961 of record JBOFQK010000209.1, read on the forward strand.
TTGGATGCATTTCTTCAGTTGCTTGCGCACGTGTATGGTGTTTAAAATCATACACTGGTTTCGCAATTGTTTTCCCTGCTAAAAGTTCACTTAAATCATGTGCTAATAAGGCATTATCGAGTGAAAGCGGATGATCGTAGTTCGTTAATACACGCTCTTCCATCGTTAAATGTCCTTGATCATTATAATAATCATCATGACGAATAAGTGTCACTGATGAGGTATGACCAAAGTTTTCAATAATTTTATCTGCTACTGTCGTTTTTCCTGAGGCAGATCCGCCAGCGATTCCAATAATTACCGGTTTTACGTGTTCGTTTTTCATATGTTTATCGTACCTTTCGCATCATATCATTTGGATTTACGTGATGTGGAACTTTTAGTTTCACAATTTGCAATGGATGTCTTGCTGCATCGAGTTCAACATCATCTTCATCATAAATTGCTTCAACAATCATGGCCACATTATCAATTTTGGGACCAAAAAATTCAATTTCATCGCCAGCTTTGAAATAGTTTCGTTGTTGAATAATTGCAATTTGAGTTTGTGGATCATAACTTTGAACAACCCCAATAAATTCTTTCGTTGGATGCTCATCACGATGATCAAATAATTGTTCATTAAATGATGGAATACCTTCAAAGAACGCCGGTGCGGTTTCGCGGTTGGCACACTTTTCTAATTCAGCAATAAAGTCAGGCGTAATTGTGAAATTGTCCGGATCAGCACAGTAGCGATCAATAACTTTTCGATAAACACTGACAACTGTTGCAACATAATGAATTGATTTCATTCGTCCTTCAACTTTCAGACTATCAACACCAAGTTCAATCATTTCTGGAATTGAACGCAATAAGTTTAAATCTTTTGGACTCATCGCAAATTGCGCTTCCTCATCATTCGCAAGTGGCATTAAATCACCTTCAGCATCAGCTTGCACTAAATCATATTCCCAACGACAACTTTGGCAACAACCACCACGATTTGAGTCACGGGCAGTCATATGATTTGATAACGTACAGCGTCCTGAATATGCGATACACATTGCCCCATGGACAAACACTTCAATTTCAGCATCAACATTTTCAATGATTTCGGCAATTTCTTGTTTCGTCGCTTCACGCGCTAAAACAAGACGCTCTAATCCTTGCTCTTGCCAGAATTGTGCGGCTTTATAGTTAATCAATGATTGTTGTGTACTTAAATGCACTTCCAACTTGGGTGCCACTTGTTGACACGTTTCAATAATGTACGGATCAGCAACGATAATTCCGCGGACACCAACTGATTCAAGTGCTTGTAAATATTCAACAAGTCCATCCATATTTTCATTATGACAGAAAATATTCGTCGTTACATAAATACATGCTCCGTACTCTTTCGCAAAGGCAACACCTTCAGCAATTGTTTCAATTGTAAAATTCCCTGCATTTGATCGGAGACTAAACTCTTGACCACCGATAAATACTGCATCGGCTCCATACATCACCGCAACCTTTAATTTTTCTAAGTTTCCTGCGGGTGCTAAAAGTTCTGGTTTTTTCACGATGACACGTTTGCCATCAATTATTTGTGATACTTGTCGTTTCGCCATTTTTTCCTCCTAGTACACTGTCGGTTTAAAGAAAAAGCCTTTATTTAACGGACGATAATGTGGTTGTAAATTTTCAATTTGTTGTACAAATTCACGTTTTTGCTGTGCGTAATCTTGAGGATTTGTTTGATAAAGCGTGATCGCTTGGGCATACAACTGGGTAATTGTCGTAATATATTCACGACTTTTCCCTAGTCCTTCAATTTTCAAAGCCGCAACTTTCGCATCAATAAAGCTTGAAAGTTCATCAATCATACAAACATCACCGGCACTTAAAATATGCGTCCCATGATAATCTTCGAAAATTGGATATTTGCTTTCACGTTCATCATCAACTAATAATAAACCTTGCTTTTGTTTTAATGCTTTTGCTTCTTTGCGCGATAAATACAAGAAATAATTTTCTAATAACGTTCGTCGTGATTGGAACATGCAAAGCGCTCCATGTACTTGAACTTCAAGTTCAACTTCAGCCTTCGCTTGCATCTCAACAACTGAATCAAGCGTAATCTCTTTGGCAAGCACAGCACGTTGACTTCCTTTACGTCCCCAATAATTTACACTATACCAATTCGTTGCCAACGTTTCAGTCGACCACTGTAAAGGAATAGTTATTGCTTGTTCTTTTGCTAACATTAAAACACTCGGATCACCAAAGATGATTCCATCAGGTTGAATCACCGCTAATTTCGCTAAATAAGCTGCGACTGCTGGTAATTCATCGTTATGAAAAATTCCGGTTACCGAAACATACACTTTTTTGCCTGATTCATGTGCAAGCGTACATACAGTTTGAATTGCTTCTAATGAAAAATTGGCTGCTAGCCGTAGACCAAACTGCTCTTCACCAACGACAACTGCATCAGCTCCAGCTGCGAATAATGCTTGCGCATGGGTAATATCTAGGGGTGTGACAACTAATTCTGGTTTAAACATGCATCTCATCCTTTCTTAAAGTGATAATAAGTCCATCACCAACGCGCTCTAAGTGCGAAGTATAATCTGGGTGTTGTAAAATCCATTCGTTATATTTTCGAATTTTTTGAATCATTTGTCGTGTCCGACGGTTACGAATATGTTCTGTTGTTTCAACAAGACCATGATATAACACATTATCCGTAATAATAATTTTTTTCGCATATGGGACAAACTTTTCAAACATTTGTAAATTCTTGCCTTTAGCGGCATCAATAAATAAGGCATCAAATTGTTGATTTGGGTAATCCGCAGCAATATCCCATTCTAGAGCATCAGCAAAATGGAGCGAAATCGCCTGTGTCAACTCAGCTAATTCAACATTTTTTTGTGCTTCTTGATAGCGTTCTTCATCGCGTTCAACACTTACGACGCTTGCTCCTAATTGATCAGCAAACTGAATCGTTGAATAGGCAATTGCCGTTCCGATTTCAAGAATTGAGCTTACTTTTTGTTCTTTAAATAAATCTATTAAAAACTGGAGGCTTTCGCCGTCAATAATTGGCACTTGGTGTTCTTGCGCGTATTGTTCCATATCCGCAATAATTTGTTTACGCTTGTCCATCATCGTCTCCCTCTCACTACAAACTAAAAGTAAAGGCGCCCTTCTGGCGCCAAATTTACTGGGTTTGAAAATTTCTTTTCATACTGTCAAACATAATACGATTTTTTTGATTTATTGTCAATGCTTTTCGTTGTTTTTTCTTTAACATCTTATTTAAACGAGTAGTTTATGAATTAAAGTGTTTTTTTTAGCCAAAATTAAACTAACTCAACTGATTTTATCGATATTATCCATCAGCTTCTTCACCATTTTATCAGTTACACTGTTTCGAATCGCAAATAAAAAAAGCTATCTACAATGTAGATAGCTTTAATCGATACAACTTAAATATTGATCACGATAAGCCAAGTGTTGCTCATACGTTTCTGCGTAGTAGACAGTTCCATCTGTACACACATCAGCTAAAAAATATAAATTTTCACTTGCTTGATAATTTAATACTGCTTCAATCGCATCCGCACTCGGATTTCCAACTGGACCAACTGGCAAACCAGTAATCACATAAGTATTATATGGTGAATCAGTTTGCAGTTCTGCCATTGTGAAATTCAAGGCAACTTTATCAACAGCATAAGCGACCGTAACATCACTTCCTAAAGGCATGTCAATTGCTAAACGATTTAAAAAGACACCAGCCACTAGTTCACGATCCACGCGTTCACTCGCTTCTCGTTCAACAATCGAAGCTAAAGTTAATACTTCTGCAATATTTAATTCAAACTCAGCAATACTTGCTTCATATGGTGCTAAAATTACATCCATTTGATCGAGTAAGCGAATAACAATACTTTCAACGCTACTATCACTTTGAACAAAATATGTGTCCGCAGCTAAATAGCCTTCTAGTGGATGTTTTATCCCTTCTGCAAAAATTGCTTCGCTCAAAAACCAATAATCAGCTTGCAAAGTTTCAATCCACTCACGATTATCCATTTGCGTTAAGACATTGGCTGTTGGTTGTTCTAAAACAGCGGCAATTTTACTGGCTACTTGCGGAATTGTATCCCCTTCAACAATGGTCAGGACACGTTCATTCGAATCGCGTCCATCGGTTAAAATATCACCAATCTCAAAAGTTAACATTTGTGTTGAAAAAACATAAATACCTTCTGGAATTTCGTTTCTTCCTGTGATTTTTGACCACCATGTCAAAGCTTGAGCATTCCGGATAATCCCCATGTCTTCAAGTTCATCAGCAATTGCTGTTAGTGTTGTTGTTTCCGCAACAATATAACGTTTTTGTTGCGCTTGAAAAAGATTAATTGGACCAAACAAAAAGTAAGCAACCGTAATCGTCATCAGTAGTATCGCAAAAACACTAGCAATGATACTCCAAATGATTATTTTCGGTGATTTCCGGTGATTATTCTTCATCATCTAAACTATCTAAGTAATCGTTAATCCGATCTTCAATCATTTCAAGTTCGGCAGGGTGGACTGTTTCTGGATTGATTGGTTCAAGGTGACCTTGTGTCCCATCTTCCGGATTATATGTCGCTACCATTAAAATTTCTTCATCATCTTCATCCGCATCAATTGGGTAATACACTACATAGTGTGATCCATATTCTTTGGCTTCGAATGTCATTAAAATTTCACATTCAATGTCATTTCCATTTTCATCAGTTACGATTAAGATTTGCTCTTCCATTGTTGTAACCTCCTTAAAAAATTTATTTCAATAAGTTTTCAATTGCTTGTGAAAGTAGTTCATCAAATTCAGCTTTTAATTGCTTCAATTGTTCAACTGCTTCATTTGCCGTCATTGATTTTGGCGCTTCATCAATTGTTTGTTCAACTGCTTCATCAAATTCGGCTTTTAATGTCGCTAATTCTGCAGCAATTTCTTCAGCTGAGATTTCCTCAGGTGTTGCTTCAAGTTCAGCTTCAGGTGTTAAAAGGGCTTCAACATCAACATCGTCATTCATCATCGCACGTTCAGCATCTGTCACTTCTTCTTCTTCCTCTTCTTCAAGGAATGTCGCAACGAGCTCTTCAATCATGTCCCACTCTTCTTCTGTTGTTACCGGTAATAATTTCCCGTCCATCCCAACTTCAGGATCAAATGTTGCTGCATATAATGGTAAATTACCTTCAGCATCTTCTTCAACACCAAATGGATAGTAAATTACGTAGCTTTTATTGAAGTCTGTTGAATCAAAGCTAAATAAAACTTCGCATAATACTTCGGCACCATTTTCATCAATAATTGTCAATAACTCTTTTTCCATCATTTTTTCCTCCTAGAGACTGTCAAGATAACTTTTTAAAATCACAACGGCTGCCATTTTATCAATAACTTGTTTCCGTTTTTTCCGTGAAACATCCGCTTCAAGCAGCATTCGCTCAGCTTGAATTGATGATAACCGTTCATCCCAAAAAACAATCGGCAAATCGGTTTTTTCTGCCAACATTGCTGCAAACATTTTCGTCCGTTCACCGGCATGACCAATTGTTCCGTTCATATTTTTTGGCATTCCAATAACAATCCGTTCTGGTTTTAACGTCGCAATTTGTTGCATCACTGCTTCAACTGCCACATCGTATTGCTCGCTACGGAAGCGAAGGGTCTCAACACCTTGTGCTGTCCACCCCATCGCATCACTCACAGCAACACCTACGGTTTTTGTTCCTAAATCTAGTCCTAAAACGCGCATGTTATTCTCCTAAATAGTTTTTCAATAACTCTTCGATAATCTCGTCACGGTTTAATTTACGAATTAAATTTCGTGCATCTTGATGACGCGGGATATAGGCAGGATCTCCTGACAATAAATATCCGACTACTTGATTAATTGGGTTATACCCTTTATCACGTAAAGCAACGAATACTTGTTCTAAAATCGAGCGGACTTCTTGACTACGTAATTCATCAAAATTATATTTTTGCGTTAAATCAATACTCATAGTATTCACCTTCGTCTCTACTTATTTTGCTAGTCCTGTAACATACGCCTGTACATAGGCAATTGCTTCACCAATCGCTTGTACATTTGTGGCTCCAGCTTGCGCCATATCAGGACGACCGCCACCTTTTCCACCGCAAATTGTTGCGACTTCTTTGATTAACTGTCCTGCATGAGCACCACTTGCAACTGCAGCTTTCGTTGCACCTGCACAAATGTTGACACGACCATCATGATTTGATAATAACACAACGACACCAGTTGTCAATTGTTCTTTAAAACGATCGACTAACTCACGCAATTCTCCCATTTCTAATCCTGAAACTTCAACCGCTAACACTTCAAAACCATTAATTGTTTGCACTTGGCTAATTAGTTGACTCGCTTCAGCTTGTGCCATTTTCGCTTTTAACGTTTCTAATTCACGAGCTGTCTCTTTTGTTTCAGTTAACACTTGTTGCACACGTTGAGCAATTTGATCAACATTATTTACTTTTACTAATTGTGCAACTGCTTGAAGTTTTTGCGCTTGTGTTTGCGTGTATGCGTATGCACCTTGTCCAGTTACCGCTTCAATACGGCGGACACCTGAACCAATTCCAGATTCAGACACAATTTTGAACATCCCAATTTCAGCAGTGTTATTGACATGGCATCCACCGCAAAGTTCAACTGAATACTCACCAGCACGAACAACGCGAACAACATCGCCATATTTTTCACCGAATAATGCCATCGCGCCAACAGCTTTTGCTTGGGCAATTGGCATTTCTGCAATATCCATTGGTAATGCTTGCCAAATCGCTTCATTGACTTTTAATTCAACTTCTGCTAATTCTGCTGCTGTTAATGCTGCAATATGACTGAAGTCAAAACGTAATGTATCAGCTTTCACTAGTGATCCTGCTTGGTTTACATGTGTTCCTAATACTTCCTTTAATGCTTTGTGTAATAAATGCGTTGCCGTATGGTTTTTAATTGTTGCTAAACGTGAACTTGCCTCAACAGTTGTTGTCACTACTTCGTGTAATTCTAACGTTCCATCAATTACTTCAATCGTATGTAACGCTTGACCGTTTGGTGCTTTTTTCGTTTCGATTACGCGCGCACTAACCGTTTCACTCGTGATCATTCCTGTATCACCAACTTGTCCACCACTTTCAGCATAGAAGCTTGTTTGTGAAAGAATAACTTGACCAGTTTCCCCCGCACGCAAACGATTTGTTGCTTCGCCAGCTTGGAGCATTAAGCTCACTGTTCCCGTTGTCGTTAACGCATCATAACCAACAAATTGTGTTGGTGTTGTAAAGTTACGCAACACTGGATTTTGCGCTTGCATTGAATCCATATCTTCACGAGCGTTACGTGCACGCGTACGTTGTTCTTCCATTGCTGCCGCAAAACCGTCAAGATCAACACTGAAATCATGATCAGCTGCATATTCTTGTGTTAATTCAATTGGGAATCCGTATGTATCATATAATTTAAACGCATCTGCTCCAGCAATTGTTTTATCAGTTGCTGTTTCCATAAATGTCGCTAAAATCGCTAATCCATCATTTAATGTCTCTAAGAAACGTTCTTCTTCATTCGTAATGACTTTTTGAATAAATGGAATATGTTCGTTCACATATGGGTAGTAATCAGCCATAACTTCTGCCACAGTTGGAACAAGTTGTGCCATAAATGGTTTTTCTAACCCTAATTTTTTTGCCCAACGAACTGCACGACGGATTAAACGACGTAAGATGTATCCACGTCCTTCATTTGATGGTAATGCCCCATCCGCAACGGCAAACGTAACTGTACGAATGTGATCCGCAATAATTTTAAACGCAATATCATTTGTCGCATCAACACGATATTTTTGATTACTCAAACGTTCAACATGATGAATAATTGGCATAAATAAATCTGTATCATAGTTGGTTGGTACATCTTGAATAATTGACGCCATCCGCTCAAGACCCATCCCGGTATCGATGTTCTTGGCTGGAAGTTCAGGATACTGATCACGCGCTAAACCTGGTGTTGAATTATATTGTGAGAAAACAACATTCCAGACTTCAAGATAACGTTCATTTTCCCCACCTGGATACATTTCTTCTTTCGGTGCATCAAACTCATATGCTGGACCACGGTCATAGAAAATTTCCGTATTTGGTCCACATGGTCCCTCACCAATTTCCCAGAAGTTATCTTCAAGACGAACGATATGACTTGGATCAACACCTAACTCTAACCATAATGCATAGGCTGCTTCATCACGCGGATGAATTGTGATATAGAGTAAGTCTTTATCGAATGCAAACCATTGTGGACTTGTTAATAACTCCCATGCCCATTTGATTGCATCTTCACGGAAATAATCACCGATTGAGAAGTTTCCTAACATTTCAAAGAACGTGTGGTGACGTGCTGTCAATCCAACATTTTCAATATCATTTGTTCGAATTGATTTTTGTGCATTGGTAATTCGTGGTGAATTTGGCACTTCACTTCCATCGAAATACTTTTTCAAAGCAGCAACACCACTATTAATCCACAGTAACGTTGGATCTTCATGTGGCACAAGTGGTGCACTTGGTTCAATCATATGCCCTTTTGTAGCAAAAAATTCTAAATACATTCGGCGAATTTGCGAACTAGTTAATTTCTTCATTTTCTCTTTCAGCTCCTATAAAATAAAACTTTTAAATCTTCTTTATTCTAGCATAAATTACTTATTCATGCGATATTTATCCTTTGCGATTCCGACTTTTTTTCAGCTTTTTAGTTATTTTCCACCATTTTACAAGTATGGACCGAAAATTTCTTCAGCCATAAAGTCAAATGGACTCACACCTTCCATGTCGTATTCTCCAAGTTCAAGCAAGGAATCTGCTGGCTCTACTTCAGCTTTTTCACCTTGATGGGTCAATAATTCAGCCAGTAATGTTCGTCTTGGCTTATCGTGCTGATTTAAAATGGCTTGTGTGAGCGATTGAGGATCACCACATAAAATTAATGACCGCTTCGCCCGAGTCATTCCCGTATACAACAATTTCCGATACAACATCATATGATACGACTGGCTTAATGGCATAATCACAATTGGAAATTCGCTCCCTTGTGATTTATGGACTGAAATACAATAAGCAAGTTGTAATTTATCAAAATGCTCACTCGGATATTCAATTGCCTCTCCATCAACATTTAATAATAAATACGGTTCTTTGCCATTCGTTTTGACAATCGCTTCAATTACACCAACATCCCCATTATAAATATTGAGATCTGGTAAATTTTTGAGTTGTAGTACTTTATCACCTTCGCGGAAAGTCAGCGTCCCAAAAACAAGTTCTTGCTTCGTTTCCGCACTTGGATTCAACAATGCTTGCAATTGTTCATTCAAAGTATTAATCCCTGCCACCCCTTTATAAATTGGGGCGAGCACTTGAATATCGAGTGGGTTGTAACCTTTATTTACCGCGTTAACAACAATTTGGCCGATGACCTGTGCGAGTTGATTCGTTGCACGTTCAATAAAGGTATAGTCATTTGCCTTTTTAAAAAACTCAGGACTAACATGACCAGTTCGAACTGCTTGAGCTAAATCAATAATTTTCGAACCATCCGCTTGCCGGAAAATTGTCGTTAATTGATTGGTAACAAATTGCGCACTCGTAATTAAATCAGCTAAGACATTTCCTGCACCAACTGAAGGTAATTGATCACTATCACCCACAAAAATTAAATGTTGTAAATTTGGCAACGCTTTTAATAATGAATTTAAAACCCAAATATCAAGCATTGACGTTTCATCAAGAATGACAAATTCCACGTCATCTAACGGATTTTCTTCATTAAAATGAAATTTGTTAGTATGTAAATCATACCGCAAAAAGCGGTGAATTGTCATTGCCTCATACCCGGTGGCCGCTTTCATTCGCTTGGCCGCTTTGCCCGTGGGTGCAAGCAAAACAATTGGAAAATCACTCGCTTGTTCATATTCAGCTAAATCGGGTTTGATTTGATAACTGTGGCACATCGCATCAATTAAACCTTGGATAACTGTCGTCTTCCCGGTTCCTGGCCCTCCAGTTAAAATACTAATTGGGACTTGGAGCGCCTGAATAATCGCTTGTTTTTGCTGTGGTGCATACTGAATCCCTAAACGGTGCTCACATTGGGTAATATACATTTCCACATCGAGTGGATCTGGCACAGTAATTTCTCGATGATTAATCGCGAGTAGCTGCGTCGCAATTGCTTGTTCTGTTTGCATGAAAAGTGGCAAGACATATTCATCACTTCCAAGTGGTACTAACCGCTTTTGTTGCTGCAATTGCAATAATTGTGCTTCAATTTCCGCTTGAGCACTAACATCTAATTGTAAAATCCGTAAAACTTCATCAACAATTTCTGCTTTCACCATATAAGTATGACCATTTTGCTGACAAAACTCTTGCATTGTCGTTTGAATTCCGGCTAATAATCTGCGTTCATCTAGCGGTGTTAAACCTAATGAAAAGGCAATACGATCGGCAAGCCGAAACCCAATTCTTGGTACTTTTTCAATCAAAACATAGGGATTTAAACGGATTTGTCCAATCGTTTCAACCCCAAATACTTGATAAACACTTTGAGCTTGACGAATTGAGAGCCCATGTTCAGTTAAAAACACCAATGCTTGTTCACTACCAGCATGTTCAACCAATTGATCAAAAAAACGTTCCGCTTTCTTTGAACTCCAACCTTTGATTGGTAAATCATCAAGCAAGCTGATATTTTGCAACACTTCATCAATTAAATTTTCGCCAAGTTGTTCGACAAGTTGTTCCGCGGTTTTTTTCCCGATACCACTAAAAAGATCACTCGCCAAATATTGAATCAGTGCATCTTTTGTTTGTTTTTTGACTTTTTTCACTTCTGTCACATCAAACTGTTCCCCATACGTTGGGTTATGTTTGAGACTTCCGTTGAAACGATACTGTTGATTCACTTGCAAAACTACTGGCAAGGCGCCAACTACTTTTACATCAGTGTTTAACAACTGTTGCCACTGCTCACTCGTTTGTTCAACATGAACGACAACAACTTGATAGCCATTTTCTTCATTCGCAAACCGAATTTGTTCTACTGTTCCTTCAATAAAATTTTCCACAACCGTTTCCTTTCCTATTGACACGTCCACCACGTCGGTGTAATTGGCGTTGTCACCATTTTAAATAATAATTCTCCAGTTGCGCGGCTATCATCTAAAGCATTATGCGCTTGCGTTAAATCAATCTGATAATGTTGCGCAAGCACACCTAAGTTATGTTTCCGACTTGGGGTTTGGACATGTTGTTTAGCGTAAGTTAACGTACAAAACGTTTGTAAGGGCGGGCAGCTTAACTGGGCAGCTGCACATTCACGAGCCAAAACCCCTAAATCAAATTTCGCATTATGTGCAACGACGAGATGATTTTCTAAATACGGCAAAATTTTCGGCCACATTTGCGCAAATGTCGGCTTTCCTAACACATCACGTGCACTAATCCCATGTACCCGTTGTGCACCCGGTTCAATCGCTACTCCTGGTTGAAACATTTGATAAATTTCAGCAACCTTACGGCCATCTTCATACACAACCATTCCCAATGAAACAGCACGATTTTCTTTAAACCCCGTCGTTTCAAAATCAAAAACCGTAATTCTTTGTCCACTCATGACGTTCACGTCCTCTTTTCAATAAATTTATTGTTTTATTCTACCACATTTTCCAAAAATGCAGTATACTTGTTCTAATTCTTATTCATATAGGGGGTACATTTATGGAGAATTTTATTTTTTCAGCACCGACACAATTAATTTTCGGTCATGATGTTGTCACACAAAACTTAGCGGATGCTTTAAATCAACCAGCTAAAGTTTTAGTCGTTTTCGGGGGCGGGAGTATTAAAGCTAACGGACTTTACGATGAAGTCATTGCTACACTCACAGCCGCAAACATTGCGTATGTTCCTTTTGGTGGCATCGAACCAAACCCACGCGTGCACACTGTTGAAGAAGCCATCGCGATTGCTCGTCACGAAAATGTTGATTTTGTCTTAGCTGTTGGTGGTGGGAGCGTAATTGATGCGTCAAAATTAATTGCCGCTGGTATTTGTTATAATGGTCCTGCTTGGGATTTAGTCATTGGCGCTCATCCAGTCCAAGCAGCCATTCCACTTGGGACAATTTTAACCTTAGCCGCTACTGGTTCTGAAACAAATTCTGGTTCGGTCATTACCAATTTAGCAACTGGTGAGAAAAAGGGTTGGGGATCACCGCTTGTCTTACCAAAATTTGCCTTATTAGATCCTAAGAATACAGTTACTGTTCCATTTAACCACACACTCTATGGTATCGTTGATATTATGAGCCACTTATTTGAACAGTACTTCCGTGAAAATCCACTCACTACGAAAAATCCTTATCAAGAAGCCTTAATCGAAACAACATTACGCCAAGTCATGACTACTGCACAACCACTTTTACATCATTTGGCTGACTACGACTTACGTGAGACGATGATGATTTGTGGAACATATGCTTTAAATGGTGTTTTACGCATTGGTTCAAACGGTGATTGGGCTTCCCATCAAATTGAACACGCACTGTCAGCGGTGTACGATATTCCTCATGGTGCTGGATTAGCAATTGTCTTCCCGCATTGGATGCACTATGTCTTAACCAAATCACCAACTCAAACAGCTCCACTTTTAGCTCAAATGGCAACTGAAGTTTTTGGCTTACCGGCACTTGCTGATGATATTGCGACAGCTCATTCTGGAATCAATGCCCTCACAACATTTTGGCAACAACTTGGGGCACCAACAAAATTAAGCGAGCTCGGTTTAACAACGAGTGATATTATTGATGAACTTGTCGCGAAAACATTATTTGGTCGGGAAACAATTGGGAGTTTTGTCCCATTAAACGCTGACGATGTGGCCGCTATTTTACTTGCACTTGAATAACTGACACTCACTTGAAAAGAGGAAATTTTATGGAAGCACGAATGATGCATGCAACTGGCGCGGTTCAAGGCGTCGGCTTACGAATTTTTTGTGTCGCACTCGCGAATGAGCTTGGCTTAACTGGGTTTGCTAAAAACTTACCTGATGGTGCGATTGAAATTTGGATTGAAGGTCCAAGTTCAAATTTAGATGCCTTTATCCATCGTTTCAAAATCGGGAATGGTTTTTCTCGAATTGATCACTTATCAGTTTCTATTGAAACTGCCAAATATTATCAACGATTTTCATTTTATTAATTGTTTCGTGTGCGCACACTTCGTGCTCACACGTTACTTTTTTCGCGGAGGACTTAACTATGATTACTTTTTACTATTATCCAACTTGCAGTACATGTAAAAAAGCGAAGAAATGGCTCGACGATCACGCTCTTTCTTACACTGAACGTTTAATTCACGAACAAACGCCAACTGCAGAGCAGCTTGAACAATTTTGGCAAGTATCACAATTACCATTAAAAAAATTTTTCAATACAAGTGGACTCAAATATCGCGAACTCAATTTAAAAACGGTTTTGCCGGAATTAACACCACTCGAACAACTTGACTTACTCGCTAGCGATGGCATGTTGATTAAACGCCCATTGCTTGTTACCGACACAGCTGTCTTAGTCGGTTTTAAAGCTGATACTTGGGCTGAAACCTTACTACCACTTGATTAAACACGTCATACGCCGTGTTTTTTTATTTTATCTTAATTTACTAGTGAAGTAGTTGTGATATCTCTTGTGTATTATTAGGCTATCACTTCGGTGAAAACATCGTCTATTCAAAGGAGACTATTACTATGAAAAAAACACTTATGATTGCAACACTGTCTGCTATTTTCGCTTTTGCTGGTGCTAGCTTAATTACAACTTTTGCAAATGAATCTAAGACAACAAATACAACGGTTGAATCATCAACTTCAACAAAAACGGAAAAACAATCGCGTACACTTCCTGACTATGCAACATTATTAGCAACTGAAACAATTTCATTAGCTGAGGCCGAAAAAATTGCACTAGAAGCTGTTCCAAATGCAACAATTATTGAATATGATTATCATTTAGCTCACAAAAATGATGAAACACCAACCTACTCATTTGAACTTCAAAATGGAACGACATTAACTGAAGTAACAATCAATGCCGTTGATGGTTCAATTACTGAAACTGAAACTAAAACTACTACTGAATCAACAACATATCCAAATGCAACAATTACATTTGAACAAGCACAAACGACCGCTTTATCAACAGTAGCTGATGCAAGTGTGGTTGGGTTCAAATTCAACGGTGATACAACAACTCCAAGTTATACCTTCACTTTATTTGCTAACGATACAACGACACGTGTAACAATCGACGCATTAACTGGCGAGCAAATTGAATCAGCAGCGAAAGGTAGTCGTAAAACTACAACTGAATCAACAACCGAAACTGCAACTGAGACTACTACTGAATCAACAACTGAAACTGCAACTGAATCAACAACCGAGACTACTACTGAATCAACAACTGAAACTAATTCAACTAGCTCGGCAACACCAAGCGCTTAAAATTATAATTCAGGTAGATAAAAAAAACCTCTTACGAGGTTTTTTTATCTACCTGAATGCTCCACGAATCCAGTCATAAATATTGTGTTGATACTCCGATCAGCCCCTCATCTAACGTTACCTAGACTACTTTCTGCACTATTAACAAAATTCAATTGTTGTCGCATAATTGGCACACATCATCCTGTGAATATTAGCGGTGACTTTCACCATCCACCCCGTCCTGCTCTTCAACGATTTGTTGACGATACCAAGCGATGAGGACACCGGCAATGAATAGTAAACTAGCAACAAGCAGTTGTTGCATTAAAACTAAAATAATTGCAGCAACTAAAAAATACCATTGTTCATTCTTTGATGGCTGTTTTGATAACTGTTGTGCTTGGTTCAAGAGCCACACGGCTAAGACAACCCCCAAAATTAAAAGAACAAATACGATGATTTGGTAGCTCAATCCTCCAAATGGATACATCATGGAACTATTCATCCACGGTTGCCCTTGCGGATAAAGCGCATCCATCATTGGCATCATTGTGCTACTGACTGGTTCAACACTTTGGATACTATCCCAGCCCATACGCATTGGCATTGGCCAACCATAGCCACCCCAAAGTTGTTGGGAAATTAAAGTCATTCCATTTAACAATAACAATAGTAATACTTTGCCAAGTAATAAGAGGCTACCTACTTGTGCACTCAATTTCGCAAAAAATAATTTTTCTGATTGTTTCATTTGTCTTCACCCTTTCATGGAGTCGCTGTTTCTTTAGTATACGCTTTTATTTATGGCAATTCATCGGCTTTTCGATGAATTTTTTTACAAAAAAAGGACATAACTTTTGTCCTTTTTATTATTGCCTTTATTCACTTTCATCGTCAGCCGGCATTAAAATTCGCGGGGCAAAATATTGAATTCCGATTGCACCAATCGGTGCAGTAATGAGCACACTTAAAATTGCTAACGCTTGAATAATTTCACCTCCAGCAACACCATACTCTAATGGCACTCCTGCTTTGGCTGATTGTACTGTTGCTTTTGGTAAATAGGCGACAATACAAAAACAACGTTCTTGCCACGTTAAGTTCGTCCCAAGTAAAGCGATCCACACGCCAATTGAACGCATCGTTAACGAAATAGCTAACATCACCACGCCAAGTAAAAAATAATCACCAACTAATAATGGATTGATGGCTGCACCAACAAACACAAATAAAAAACTCCGACCATATTTCCACAACCGTTGCATCTGGACTTGAACAAGCATCGCTTTCGCTTCAAAATCAAACCGTAAGAAAAAACCAAACATCATAATTGCTAACAGTGAATTAAACAGTGGCACCTGCCCTACCGTCTCGGTTAATCGCATGACATAGGCAATTGCAAATGTCATTCCTACTAGTGCAATCGGGTGCTGCATTTTTTTCAAGATTGGGTGGAGTAATTTCGCAGCACTCCAAGCCACAACTATTGTGACAACTAACATGAGCGGAATTTGAATGACTTGGCCGATTGGACTAACCTGTATTCCTTGAGCACGTTGCGTATAGAGTGTTAAAAATAGTGTGAAAAATGTAATTGCGATTGTATCATCAGCAGAAGCACCAACTAATAACATTTGCGGGATTGCTTTTTTTTCACCTAATCGCCGATTAACAAGATCAATCATTGAGGGAATTAGTACAGCTGGACTAACCGCAGCAATAATAAACCCTAAAATCGCGCCTTGAATAAAATCGAAATCGAATAACCACATGGCAACAACTGCAATTGTAAACCCTTCAAAGATCGCGGGAATACTACTTAATAGTACCGCAGGACGACCAATTTTTTGCATTTGCTGCCAACTAATCCCTAATCCAGCAATAAAGAGAACAATCACAAGGGCAGTATCTTTAAAAAAACTTGCTTGATTTAACGTGACAGTCGGTAAAATCGCGAAAATATTTGGACCGATAATCAAACCAAACGCCATCATCCCTAATAGCCCTGGTAACTTAAATTTTTCGGCCAGTTTTCCACTATAGTGCGCGCCGATAACGATCACTACTAAACTCATCATAAATTGAATCACCAACATTTTTCACTTCTCCTTCATCTTCTTTTGTATTATAGGCAGATAACCATCACTTTTCAAGCCGTGATTAGCCTACGCGTGTCTTGACTCGACATTCGTTCGAAAATATAGTACAGTAAACAGACGAAAAAGGAGTGATTTTTTATGACTGAAAACCAATGGGAAACAAGTTTACAGATTCAAACCGCAGGGGAACAAACAATTTTCCCCGCTGATGCTGCCTACCACCGTTACGAGGCAACACCATATGCTGATTTTGTCACCTTACTTGCCCACTATCAACCGCTCACCAATGCCCACTTCATTGACTTCGGTTGCGGTAAAGGACGATTCAGCTTTTTTATGGCTGCAAAAGGCTACCCAAGTACCGGTATTGAAATGGATACATATTTATTTGAACAAGCTTGCCTCAATCAGCAGACATTTTCCGCGAAATTTCCAAACGCTACCATCAAATTCCACTGTGAACTTGCGCAAAATTATCAGCTTCAAACAGTTGAAAATAGTTTTTATTTTTTCAATCCCTTTGATAAACGTATTTTCCAGCAAGTATTAAAACAAATTTTAGGAAGTTATCAACTTAGCCCAAGACCACTGGAAATCATTTTATATTACCCTAGTCACGAGTATCTTGATTATCTTGATGACTGTACACCATTCACCCTCAAACAAACCATTATCTGCCAAGCAACTGACCCTCGCCATCGGTTTGTCATTTATAATCTCACATAAAAAGGAGCAGCTGCTCCTTTTTTTCTATAGTTGTGACATTTCAATTACTAAAACATGGCTTGTCGTTTTGGCTGAATACATCATCTGACAATCACTTATTTCTAAACTATCACCAAATTCAAGTGTAATTTCATCATTAATTTCCGCTTCACCACTAATTTGAACGACGTACGCTTGCCGGCCTGGTGTCAATGGATATGCTAACGCTTTCCCCGCATCAAGGTGTAACACATGTAGATTGACATCTTGATGTAATGTGATTGGTGCCTTCGTTGTATCCGGTGATACAACATGATACCACTGATTAAACGAAGCTTTCGGATCAATATTGACATCACCATACCGTGGTTTCACACCTTTTTCATCCGGGAAAATCCAAATTTGTAAAATTCTTGTTCGTTGTGCTCCGTAATTATGTTCACTATGCTCGACCCCAGACCCCGCACTCATATATTGGAAATTTCCAGCTTGAATCGTTTCTTCATGACCGAGA
>JBOFQK010000210.1:0-1084 GCA_051660865.1 Culicoidibacterales bacterium
GTAAAAATGCATATTTATTAACAACTGAAGATCAAAAACAAGCTGGTTACCAATGGTGGTGGCATAGTTTTACGGCACATCATCGCGAAACGAAAATGGCGAAAAGTTTCTTTATCCAATATTTAATTTTAAATCCAGGACGTGGTGGCGAAACACCACAATTTTATGAGGCGACAACAGAAGTGATGCCGGCTTACGCTGCGATTAAAGTTGGGACTTGGGGAACTGATGCTGGGGAACTGGTTCAGTATTACGGAACTGAAGCATTTAAGGGGAATACCCAGCAAATGCAAGTTGTTATTGGTGAAGCATATGCGGACGATACGGCAATTTTTGGTGAAATCAATGTTGAGACTGCAAATGAGAATCCAAATGTAGCGAGTACAACTGGAAAAGCACTTTGGAATTTACGTGTCAATAAGCGCCTAGCATATGATGCAATTCATCAAGTATTGCCAATTGTTGGCAAGCAAAAAAAACCAAAAATGGATTGGCATGTTGAAGGAATGTATACTGAATACGCGGGGACAATTGTCTATAATGATGAGGTGTATGATGTCATGCCAGCAACAAGTTACGGGTACCAAGATATGAATTGGGGAACTGATTTCTCTAATCCGTGGGTAACACTTAGTTGCAATAATTTCAAAAATCCAATTACAGGATTGCATTCGAATTTAACGAGTCTTGTTGTTGGTGGTGGCCGTCTTGGTGAAGCAAAGCGGACACTTGAACGGAAAGTTGTCATTGCTTTTTCACATCAAGGGACGTTATATGAGTATAATGTTGCGAAATTATTCAATAAAGTAACCCAAGATGTTTCATGCGTGGAAACAGCAGAAACAATTGAATGGCAAATTACGGCAATGAATCGGGAGAGTAAAATTGAACTGCAATTTAGTTGTCCGAAAGCTGAAATGTTGGCCCTTCACTATGAAAACCCACAAGGAATCTTTGTGTATGATCACTTATTAAGTGGTTCAACGGCGAAGGGGACTGTCAAGTTATATGAAATGAAAGAAAAAGAATACAAACTTATTGCGACGTTTGAAGGAAGCGATGCCCAATGCGAATACGGCATTCG
>JBOFQK010000211.1:0-1666 GCA_051660865.1 Culicoidibacterales bacterium
GTCCGGATTGTGCATTTTACAAGCTTAAAGTCAGAACTTGATTACCGGATTGAAGTGAGTGAAAACGGTGTGCCAACCGAAGCGATTATGGTTGAACTTTATACGATTAAACCACATACAGATGCGGAAACGTGGTGGAGTACTCACTGTCAACAACACGAAGCAGTAATGACAAAACGGTTTTTCAGCTCAAAAAACTAAAGTAAATTGTGGCATAAACATGAAAAAAGACTGTTCAAACAGTCTTTTTTTTTGCGTTTAATTGCGAATAACGGGGTTAAAACGGAATCATGACGAAAAAATCATTTTTTTTCTCAAAAGCGGTTGACAGTTTCGGTGTAAACCGGTATTATTTCGTATTAGAGGCCACCAACAAAACGTAATCATTCAGATTAAGTTGGGCCGGGCAAGAAAAAAGCCGCATTCAAGGAGGAAATACAATGAAAAAATTATTTGCAGTCGTAGCACTTGGGTTAGTGTTTACATTATCAGCGTGTACAACAGGGACACAAACAACGACAACAGGGGAAACAAAAGTCTATACGCACGAAAAAGGGGAAACTGAAGTGCCAATGAATCCAGAAAGCGTTGTTGTCTTTGACTGGGCAACAGTTGATACAATGGTTGAACTTGGAGTGGATGAAGCAATTACAGGTGTACCACAATCAGGAGTGCCAAGCTACTTAGATCAATTCACAAGCAGTGACTACACAAATGTTGGTTCAGCAAAAGAAGCCGATCTTGAAGCAATCGCCGCTTTAAATCCAGACTTAATCATTATTTCAGGACGTCAAGCTGAATTATATGATCAATTATCAGAAATCGCACCGACATTATACTTAGGTTTAGATTATGCAAATTACTTACCTTCATTTGAAACAAACGTTACAATTTTAGGTGAAGTCTTCGGTGTGAGTGAGCAAGCAGCAGAAGCATTAGCGACAATCGAAACTGAAATTGAAACATTAGCCGCAAAAACAGCGACAATGGAGCAAACAGCGTTAGTAACATTAGCGAACGATGGGAAAGTCAGTGCCTACGGAAATGATTCACGTTTTGGTTTAATCTTTGAAACATTTGGTTTAACAAATGCTGATGAAACAATTGAAGCGTCAACTCACGGTCAAAGCATTAGCTTTGAATACTTATTAGCAACAAATCCAGATTTACTGTACGTTGTTGACCGTGGTGCGGTTGTTGGTGGATCGTCATCAGCACAAGAGTTATTCAATAATGAAATCGTGAACCAAATGCAAGCAGCTCAAAATGGGAACATTGTTTACTTAACTGCAGAATACTGGTACACAGCAAGTGGTGGATTACAATCAGTAACGAAAATGATTGAAGAAATCACAGCAAGTGTTGAAGGACTATAATTTAATCACAACTATTGAAGCAAAAGCAACTCGAGGATTCAAACCTCAAGTTGCTTTTTTTGAACTTGATCCGCAGGAGTCCCGTGCTTGGTGGAAAAGGGAACAGTCATTGATAAACGGCAAAAAAGGTGAGCAAATCACCGAAATTCCGAATCAAAAGCCTAAACCGGAATGATGACGGAAAAATGAAAGAAAACAGTGAGAATGCTTGACTTTTCCGCAAGAAATCGGTAATATTACGAATTGAACATAAACCGTAACAATTAAGATTTAAGTGCTGACACCGGTGC
>JBOFQK010000212.1:0-1018 GCA_051660865.1 Culicoidibacterales bacterium
CGGTTACTTGAAAGTGGTGCGAAAACAATTGTGCTCGGGGGGAACATTAAACCGACAACCCAAGCCGTTGTCGGCATCAAGGCCATTGAACATTTAAAAAATTATGCCTTTGATTGTTGTTTTCTCGGTGCTAATGCGATTGATGAAACTTTTGGCTGTTCGACACCCGATGAAGCGGAAGCCGCGATTAAACAGCTTGCGATTCAGCAAAGTGATGAAACAATTGTCTTAGCAGATGCGAGTAAGTTTGGCCATCGTTCATTCTCACATTTCAGCGATTTAGCAAATGTCACAATCGTGACCGATACTTGCCCAGAACAATTTAAAAAATATGAACGAATCGAGGTAATTCAGCAATGATTTATACATGTACATTTAACCCAGCAATTGATTTAGTAATGCCAGTACCAAGCTTAACTTTAGGCGGATTGAACCGTGTCCAAGGTGAAGCCTTTGTTCCAGGTGGAAAAGGGATTAATGCGTCAATGATTTTAAGCCGCTTAGGGCAGTCGAATATTGCGACTGGTTTTTTAGGGGGATTTAGTGCGAACTATATTGAAACCGCATTAATCGCCGAAGGAATTACGCCACACTTTATCAGTGTTGATGGCATTACGCGCATCAATGTTAAATTAAAAGGTGAAGTTGAAACCGAAATTAATGCGAGCGGACCAACAATTAGCGCTGACCAGTTCAACCAACTCGTTGACTACTTAGCCAATGCAATGCACGCAAATGATACCCTTGTGTTAGCAGGAACAGCTGCTCCAGGAATGGATGCGAGCGCCTATACAACGCTTGCACAATTGTGTGAACAAAAGGCGGTCAACCTCGTTTTAGATACAACGCAAACATACTTAACTGCCTGTTTACCATATCGACCATTTATCATTAAACCAAATCACCATGAATTAGCCGAAATCTTTGAAGTTGAAATTCCTGATCAAGCGACACTCATTTATTATGCACGACAACTCCAACAACGTGGAGCGCGTAACGTCCTCGTTTCCCAAGGTGG
>JBOFQK010000213.1:0-3325 GCA_051660865.1 Culicoidibacterales bacterium
ATCCAGACGCTTCGCGAACACCGCGATGACTGTGCGTATGCATTGACAACATATAACAAAAATGGAAATATTGAGTGGACAACGACAATGCAAAGTTTAGTTGCGTATCACCAACAACCAGAACGAACGGTGACGAAACTAGCCGGCTATTTCTGGCAACATCGTCGTTAAAATGATAAAAGGCACACATCGTTCGCGATGTGTGCCTTTTTAATAAGTTGTCGCCTAGCTGATTTGGTGGAAATGACCTAGTAATCATAACTAGTCACTTGCAATCTCTGTAATATATTAGCAATCATTCTGTAATTTATTTTTATTTTTTTGAACAAAAAACCTTGTTTTGTAGTTTATTTTTAATTATAATTATTAAAAGATGGCTAGCAAGGTGGTGGGGTTATGATTGATACTAAAAATATTGGACGTGGTTTGTCATATTATCGTAATCAAAAAGACATTAGACAGCTCTCGCTCGCAACAGATATTACCGCATTACGGGCATTGCAACGGATTGAAAAAGGTGAAACTTTGCCACGATTAGACACACTTTGTGCGTTAGCTGATCGCCTAGATACGTCCATAGCTGAAATTGTCTTCTTTGATGAGTACGCGCTATATTACCAACTCAATCCTTATAAAGACAACTTATTTGAGTATGTCAGTGAAAAAAATGTCGAAATACTGCAAAAAATTTTAGCAATAATCGCTACAATTTTCGAATTGGCGCCACCTTTTAAAATGCGCCAAGAATTGACGATTTATCAACTTTATATTATATCAAGCCAGAAGCAGATATATTCAGAATATCGAGATCACGATAAATTTCAACAAAAATTAACTAGCTTACTTTCTGAATACCAACTCAATGTACCAATGCTTACCGCTGACATTGCCTTAGTTATATTATTTTTTACCTATCAACCGCAGCCGTTAACACACGATTTCTATTACGAGCAAATCACTGCAAGTTTAGAAGAACAGTCATATGCATGTATTATTTATCATATGAATATTGAATTGATTAAACTTGGTGAATGGGAGCAACTTATCCAATTGACACTGGCGCATATAACAAAACTAAGAGCGAATGCTCGCATTTTGCTTTTAGTACTTATTTATGGTCAACTGTCACTTGCTCAATACAACGTGAGCGATAACCGTAATGCCCATTACCACTATCAGCTCGCACTGTTATTATTATCCACCGTGAATAATCCTGAAGTTGAGCAGTTTTTTTTCGATTGTGTGACGAGTCAATTAGATGAAATTGTATTAAAGCACAGGCTAGAATAAAATGGTACCTAGTGAATAAGACTAACTCATTCGATAAGCAGTTCAAGTGATAGGAACTGTTTTTTGCTAACTCAAAATAATGGGACACCGTCTTGATTAGGTTTAGATATGAGGTGAGAAAAGTCGGGATATACCACAGAGTATCACCTGTGTCAAGCGACTTTAAAGTCGCTTGAAAACGTTTGCTAGGACTGCTAAGTTTAATTTATGGCTTAACGAGCTAAATTTTATTTCTAGGAGGATATATCTGATGAATTTTAAGAAAAATAAACTTTTTCTCCTTGTTCCCTGTTTTATCGTAATTGTATTAGCCGTCAGCTTCATGACGAAGGTTTTTGCTGCTCCAATTCCAACGTCAATGTCATACAAGACCGATGAACGTGTCTTTGCTTCGATGGATATGAGTGATTATCGCCAAGGGTATGTTTCGCAAATAACTGCTGAAACAGCAGATACGTTCCAAGCTAACTTTAAAAAGTTGCCCAGTGATTTTAATCGGATGTTCTTTGATTTTTATCGGCAAGAATTAATTCTTGCATCGGAAACAATGTCATATTTATATATTGAAGGTGAACTCCGTGTGTTCAATCCTGAGGAAGATTCGTGGACCGAAACAATCTTCTTTACACCAAATAGTCGGGTAGCCCAGCAAATTATTGATATTGATTTTGAAAATGAAGCGCTGAATAATTTTAATGGGAGTCAGACACGATTCCAAAATATTGATACACTAGAATCGTTAGTTGTGCCAGGGAGTGACTTCAACGCGGTCCAAATTGACAATCTTGTATATTTATACCTAGAGCTAGAAGACGATTCAAAACAAGTGCAAGTTGTTGATATCGATTCATTAACGTTAGTGCACACATATGAATTCCCAGCACGCGAGACATTTGGGACTATTTTCCCGATGGGTGATACGACGTTATTTATGTACGGTCATGAACTGTATCAATTAAATACTGATGGTTCAACCGTACTTTTAGATGATAACTACGACCTTATCGATAACATTTCGGCAGTTACCTATAAGACATACTTGTCTCATAAAGCGACATCCGTCAACTATTTGCTGTCTAACGATACTTCACTGCGATTGTTGCAAGTGAATAGTGATGGAAGCTATGAAATTACCGATATCCCAGGGTTAGAATTTAATCCAAGTTCGCGTTTTGCCGTTTTTGCGACTGCACTGAATCATTCGACACAACATATCGAAGTGTTAGCACATGGGCGATATATCGAATCTGATGCGAATTATTCCTATCATTTTATTATCAATGAAGATGGTGAAGTGCTTACGTTCACAAAATGGGAAGAACCGAGTGATTCTCCATTAACGATCAAAAATGATTTAGTCATCATTAATCGCAAATAACAAAAGGCACGCCTTGTGAAATAGGCGTGCCTTTTAATTAAAAGAGTGTATTTTCATTTCCTGAACGGATACGTTGAATATTGGCGCGATGAGCCCAAAATAATAAAGCAACAATACATGTGTAAGGAATTGCAAACCATGTTAAACCAGTTAACCAAGCGAGTACTAAGACTGAAGCGCTACCTGCCATTGAACCAGCTGAAACCATCCGTGTTTTGTAAATGACAGCTGCTAAAACTGCAATCCCAAAGAGCGCATATGGTGTGGCAAAAAACAGGGCGGCTGCACCAGCAACGGCTGCGGCTTTCCCGCCACGGAAATCGGCGAAAATTGGATAACAGTGACCAAGTGCTGCACCTAAAGCGAGCCAAATTGGATTAGCAGGAATATTAAATAATAACGCAATCCAGTATGGGACAAGTACTTTTGATAAATCAAATAAGAAGACGATAATTGCTGTCTTTTTCCCAAAGGCGCGTAATGAGTTTGTCGTTCCTGTTCCCCCTGAACCGACTTCACGCACGTCTTTTTTATGCAAAACTTTACCGATAAATAAGCCTGAAGGAATTGAACCGTATAAATAAGCAATTGCGAACATGACTAATAAAAAAATGAAATCCATCTGAAAACCTCCATAAAAATTATCTTGCTTAAGTA
>JBOFQK010000214.1:0-1449 GCA_051660865.1 Culicoidibacterales bacterium
TGATGCAACAAACGAATAATTCGAGCCGTTTAGCCGCAATTCACTATCCAGATGGGAGTCAACCGCAAATTGCCCATAAAGTCGGAGATTATGTCGAAGCAGGACTCTTCTATCTGCATGACATCGCCATCGTCGAAGCTGCAACCCCATTTACGCTCGTGGTGATGACAATCTCACAGCCAGAAGAAGAAGCAGCCGTATATCAACAAATTACGACATTAGGAAATGAAATATTAGCATCGTAAATTAACGTTTAAACATACAAATTGAATAAAAAGTATAATAGCATTAATACAAAACGAATAAAATTTTGCTGATTCAATATTTTCGTATTTATATTTTCATAATTTTCTTTTAAAATTAAAATAAGTATAGTATTCATATATAAAGTCATGTATAATATGCTCGGTTCACGCGAAAGGGGTGGGTGAGCTCAACCTTCAAAACTGAGTGAAGGCTGTAAACTACACAGCACTGGAGGAGATCACTGCCAAAGAGGGCGGTGACAAAATAAGCCATGAAGAAACATAGCACAAATACTTACTACTTATATCAAAAGATCATTGAGATTCAAGTCCGGAAATTAAACATTACGTATAATGTTGAAGATTTCATCCAAGAAGGTTGGCTCGCCATCATTGCCGCAGAACAAAAATTTGACGAAGCAAAATGTCCCGTAGAACACAAAAACGCGTATCTCACGAAAAAAGTAAACTGGCATTTACGAACTGTACTACGTAAAACACAGAAAATCCAATTTAGCGAACGGGAATATCGTAATTATGTCACTCGCTACAATGAAGCGGAAACAAGTGATGAATTGTATTGGCGTGAAATTACTGATTTACGCTGGCAACTCATCATCAAAATGCTCAGTCAAGGCTACTCAAAAGCAGAAGTTGCTGAATACCTCGGTGTGAATCCGCGAACAATCCAACGCTATTGTTGTTACTTACGCGACAACAATCCAACAACGTAAAAAAATGTGATCAAAGCTAAAAGCCGAAAACAATTGCAGTTTTCGGCTTTTTAGTTTAAAAAAGTGTCAAAAGTGACGCCGAAATATCAAAACCTCAAGAAAAAAAACAAAAAAGTGAAAAAACAGCTTGAATACGGTTACATTAAAAGCTTGACACGATATTTTAGTGAAAACTTAAACTTAAAAAGCCTTAAATTAAGATAAAACGAAAAAAACCACGAACCAAGCAGATGAAATCGTGATTTTGAAGTGAAAATGTGGCGAAAAAAATGAATAAATGTTTAACTTATACGTTGCAAGATTAGTAAATAAATAGTATAATCATGAGAGAAAAAATGGCGGAGTAATTTAAAAGTTAAAACTAAAGAAAATAACGTCAACCATTATTATAAAGGAGTTTACCATGGAAACGACAGAAACAACCATTGATTTAAAAGATATCGTCTATATCTTGAAAAAACATTTGAACT
>JBOFQK010000215.1:0-1138 GCA_051660865.1 Culicoidibacterales bacterium
ATGACTTGCTTAAAAGCAGTTTACGAAAATCAAAGAATGGGGGATAAAATAAACAAATTACTGGAATAACCAACAAACTGGATCACCACACTTCCCGTCTACACAAACAACTTATAAGATCAATAAATATTGCTTACATTAGAATTTCACAGTAGAATAACTGTATCAACTTAATTTCGTTTTGCATATTTTGATTATTTATTTCATAATGCACTTCTGTCTGGTTATTTCAACGCCAAGCAATAAAACTTCTTTTATTCATCATTATCTTTCACATTGCAATAAAGCTTTAACAATACAAGTAACGTGTGACTCCGAAAGTAAAATAAGGTTTCTTTCAGTAAGTAGTTGATCACATTTTACAAAGCTTCTTGTCGTAAAGCCATTAATCATCATTTCTTCCTTGCTATCCTTCTAATAACAATGAATAAATAGGAACCAATCACTTGTAAAGTTTTGCTCTCAGTCACATGATTTTGGATAATTTTTACCTTCCAAAACAGGAAGATAATTAAATAAGTCATCGATTCAGTCAATAAACCGGCTTAAATTCCGAGGTAAGAATGCTTGAGAAAATTTGTTTCCGGTAATGAGAACACAAACTATTTTAATCTTTGAATGTTCATGGGATGTTGTTGTGTACATTGTGGATAAACAGAAAAACGATTGTATATTCTAAAGTAACAAACGTGTTAAATATTTGTTTAACTGTTTAAAACGTTGCTCACCTTTACCTAGAACTTATATTGCTTTCTGCCTCCTTGTCTTAGCTTGATTTGTATATTTCCAGTCGCTATTATTTCAACAATACTTCACGATACTACCAAAATTATTTTTAAATATTAATATACAGGCAGTGAAAATATTTTGTCCAATCCAGGTGTTTTGCATTTAACAGAATGCTTGCTGACGATTTTGAATAATTAAGGCAACAAGACATTGGAGTAATATTTTGGTAATATAATTTCTGCACGTGGATGCAAATTAATTAAATCTAACAGACTTAATTGTAATTAAATATATATATATTGAATTCCGTAAATATTCCCATTATTCATATTGAGGAATGTAAGTTAGGACTGGATGAATAAATCTATTTTCGACAATTCTCATCAGACACATACAATGCAAACGAATT
>JBOFQK010000216.1:0-1063 GCA_051660865.1 Culicoidibacterales bacterium
AATTAGGAGAGAAATAAATGTCACAAACATCACTAGGATCATTGAAAATTACGCTCGGATTAGCTATTTTAGTCGTCATTTTCACCAAATTCGACCGCAATATGCTCACCTTTGTTAGCCTTTTTGTTGTCTTGGAGTGCGTCTATCTCGCACTTAATGCAGTCATTACGAAAATTAAAAACCGTAAATCACGATCATAATCAAAAAACCGCTCAATTTCTGATCAACTAGGTAATTTCGCTGTCTCCAGCACGCGAAATTACCTAGTTTTTTTGTTTTTCCCGAGTTTTTTTCGTTTTTGCTGCTGTTCCCTGACTTACCCACCTTTCATCGTCTTTTTTCGCACCCCTTTCCGCAAATATCACGATTTTATAACTAAATAATTCTTTATTAATTCTATTGTTTAATAATTATAATTGTATTGGTTTATTCGTAATTCAATATTTTAGTCATTTGCCCAAAAATAACGCAATAATTCGCAGTAATATCGTAAAAGTATTGGTTAATCCGACAAATGTAGAAAACAATAGTATAGTCAAGTAATAATTAGTTAATAACTACTTTGTGCAAATATACAATTTAAGAAATTAAGAATTGTGAATTTTCCAGTTGGGTTTTCAGAAAAATAAAAATCGGAATTTTTCTCTAGTTTACATAATATACATTATCGGAAGTAACGAAAAAACCAGCCTCAAATTTGAGAACTGGTTGAAATTTGCTGATTGACACTGAAATGGCTGGCTGACAACTGCTACTTTCACTTGCGCGGTGTCGTTGGCCTGATGTCTTGATTATACCAGAAAAGCTGATGCGAAGCAACTGTTGGCATTAGGAAAAAGACGATGCGTTAGCTGGCGTTGGTTAGTATTATCAAAATGGTTAAAGTTTGCCGTACAGCAAATGAAATTGTTGATTCATCCTTGTAATTCGCAACCATTGACTTATACTAAATAAACAGGACTGATGCAGTTTGCTTTCACATTGTCGAACTTGAAACGCTAACTGGCGTTGATTTTGACTATCGGGATGAGCTTCATTTGTATCGGACAACGTATACTGGTGA
>JBOFQK010000217.1:0-2571 GCA_051660865.1 Culicoidibacterales bacterium
GAGTTTGAACTACTTGACACAGTCAGCGGTCAAACATTGGCCAGCGATGCCAAAATTTATGCCAGTGGTGGCTTAGTCTCACTCGCAGAAATGGTTCGAGCATTATCAGCTGAGCAAATTGCAAAAATGGAAATCGATACGCTGACGCCACAACAACAAGCAGAACAATTCATGTTGTATCGTAGCGACTATGATGTCGAACTCACAAGTGGACAGACTTATCTTTTCTTAGTTACACAACAAGTAAATGGTGATTACTCATTGCTCCTCAATGGTTATAGTGTCTTTACACCAAATGATGCCACTACCTTCGGCAGTGATATCACAGCCACAAATGTGTTAAGCCAAGAAGTGTATACCTTTAATCACGAATAATCTCAATCAGAGCGCCTCAATTTGAAGCGCTCTTTTTTCATGGATTCACGCGTACAACAAAAAAACTGCCTTCTCTAACAAGAAAGGCAGCACCAACACACTTCATTTAATGAGGACTATCATTCAGCCTTTGTTTTCGCTTGTTGTTTGATCGCTTGACTATTTTGACGCACGATTATCGTCACCAACGCTGTTGCCAGCGCAAAGAACGCGACAAGCAGTGCCACTTGGTGATTGAATAACTCTAAACTCGCGCCAAAGAGTAATTGTCCAAGTGGAATACACACCGTTGCAAAAGCAGCACCGAAAGCACTCACTTTCCCTAGCATTTCTCGGCTTGTTTGGACTTGGACATACGTATTCGTAATCACATTTGCGATTCCTAAAATCAACATAATCCCCATGCCACCAATCGTGAAAATTACCAGACTCCAACTAACTAGCATTCCTCTTTCCGCACCGAAAATCGCCCCACTCATCAACAGCATCAGCACACTAATCCCAAACAAAATTCGATGGACTTGCGTGACTGCAATCATTCGTGGCCACAAGCTAATCACTAACGCACCAACAATCATTCCGAGTGCAATCAGCCCTTCGGCAAGACCATACACCTGCGAACTGAAGCCAAAGGTAATTTTAATAATATATGGTGCTCCAACCGAAAATAACGGCACAAGAAATAAATTAAATAACCCAGCTGTACCAATCATTCGGAAAATGATTGGTTGGTCTTGACGTAAATAACGATAGCTCGCTTGCATATCTGTTTGAAAAAGTTTGCGAATTGATTGCTTTTGTTGTGAGTAGCGATGCGGTATCTGTAAGGCACATTCTAACAATGCTGAGGCAAAAAAACTGATGAAATTAATGATTAAAATAACTTTAATTCCAAAAAAACCATACAGTACCCCAGCTAAAATTGGGCCAATAAAATTCGCGAGCGATGAAACTTGATAGACAAGGCCATTCGTCGTCAATAACTGCTCCTCATTCACTAGAACTGGTAAACTCGCTGTAACTGTTGCTTGATAAATCGTTGAAACGGCCGAAAGGATAATCATCACCAAGGCAATCACAGCGACTTGATCTTGATGCCAACTAATCAGCAACAAGTAGCAAAAAATGACCGCCGCACTCACTAAATCTAAACTAATCATTACTTTCCGCTTATTAGCACGATCAGCAATCATTCCCGCAATTGGTGCGAAAATGACAATTGGAATCATTGATAACGCGAGAATTGTCGCAAAAACACTCGCCGAGCCCGTCAAATCTAATAAATATAAAGAGAGTGCAAATCGTTGAATTGCACTCCCAAATAACGAAATAATTTGTCCGGTAATCAGAATCAGGACATTTCGATTTTGTAACACTGTTTTCATTTATTTTCCTCATGTAGCAAGTTGAAATCAACACAAATTGGATACTGACCAGTTTCATCAAGCTGTAACTTCGCTTGAATTCCGTATAATTGTTCAAGATTCGCTTCCGTAATTACCTCAAGTGGTCGGCCAGCAAAGACTTGCTTCCCAGCTTTCAAACCAATAATATGATCAGCAAATTTTGTGGCATTATTCAATTCATGTAAGACAATCACAATTGTGCGTTTTTGCTCACGATTCAACCGCTGTAAAAGTGTCAACACTTCAAGCTGGTGGGCCATATCTAAATATGTCGTTGGTTCATCTAACACTAAAATTTCGGTTTCTTGTGCTAAAGCCATTGCAATCCATGCCCGTTGGCGTTGCCCACCGGAAAGTTGATCAACACTGCGTTCCGCAAATTCACTCATGCCCGTCACCTCAAGTGCCCATTGAATCATTGTATAATCATGTTCACTCATGCCCGTCAACAACTTTTGATACGGAAACCGACCATAACCAACTAATTCTTTGACTAATAACCCAGGTGGGACGACCGGACTTTGAGGAAGTACCGCCATTTTCTGAGCAATCGCTTTTGGCGCAAGTGCTTTAATATTTTCACTATTAATGCGAATCTCACCCGTTTTCGGCTTCAAAATCCGTGCAATTGTTTTTAACAACGTTGATTTGCCACAGCCATTCGTGCCGATAATCATCGTAATTTTTTCTTTTGGGATTTCAACATTGAGTTGATCAAGTATCAAGACATCATCATATCCGACTGATAAATTTTTGGCAACAATCGTAGCTTCCATGCTGTTACTCCTTC
>JBOFQK010000218.1:0-9957 GCA_051660865.1 Culicoidibacterales bacterium
AGTCATCAATAATGATGACTTTTTTTGTTTACCAACTAGCTGGATAACTGATATAGTTAGCTGAATCAACCGCATAAAGTGCCCGTTGTTCGCGTAATGCCGGCATATAACCAATTCCATATAATACTTCTAAATGTAAATGCGGACCTGTTGATTGGCCAGTATTTCCAACTGCACCAATATACTCGCCAGCTGCAACTTTCTGGCCAACACTTACGCCAATACTACTCAGGTGACCGTAAATCGAAACCATTTCCACACCATTGACATAATGGGTAATAGCAATCATATTTCCAAACCCACCACTGCTCGCTTCATCTTTAGTCAAAAGAACATACCCATCAGTGATGGCATACGTTGCTGTTCCCGTTGGCGCAGCAATATCAGTACCTAAATGACCTTTATCATTCACATAATCACTACACATAAAATGACATGAAACATATCCCCGAGCCGTTGGGATGAAAAATCCCTGTTGACTTGGCACTTGCTCACTACCACCTGAATTATTTGAATCACCTGGTGTTTCCCCAGGTAATCCCGTTTGTGGTGGTAATTTATTTGCCTCTTCTTCGGCTTTTTTACGTTCAGCTTCTTCTTGTTCTCTTTTCAACTGTTCTTGAATCATAATTAAGGTACTTAACTGCTCATCAACAACACTTTCAGATAAATTGATTTCATCAATTTTTTCTTCATTTGCTAAAACTATTGCTTGATAATTAGCTTTTTCACTTTCAAGCTGCGTTAAAAGTACGGACTGCTCCACTTTTCGTCCATTTGCTTCCTGACGTAAATCTTCAGTTTGGTTTTGAGCGATTTCAATTGCAACTTTTTGCTCATTAACTGCTGTTTTTTGAGCATCAACTTCATTCATCAACTCTTTATCGTAGTCATTCAATAATTTTATTGCTTCGTTACGGGCAATGAAGTCATTTAATGACTGCGAATTAATTAGAAAATCTAAATAAGGATTAACCTTGTTTTTCATTTGTAAATCAACTAAACGTTCACGCAAGAGTTGATCTTTTGCAATCAAATCAGCTTGTAATTCAGCTAATTGAACACTTAAGGTTGCAATCTCACTTTCAAGCATCGCAATTGTTTGATCATAACTATTAATTTCATCATCAATCCCAAAAATCAAATTTTGAGTTTGTTCAACACGTTGCTTCGCCTGATCCAAATCATCTTTTGATGCTTCCAGTTGCGCTTGAGCTTGGCTATTTTGCTGCTTCAATGTTTCTAATTGTAATTGACATGCTTCAATACTTGCACACGCAGCGACCGTTATTGTTGGGCTAAACCAAGCAAATAACAGACTCGCGGTGATAGCAGTTACTATTTGTTGCTTTTTCACTCATTTTCCTCCTTAGAATCGGTCATATAACAAGCGATACCGTTGGGCGATTGCTTGCCAGCTAAAGTTTTCTTGCATCGCATTTTTTTGCATCCGGGCAAATAAACCTTGTTGTTCATAATAAATATCAGCTGCCTGATCAATCGCATATGTGATTCCAGCTAAGTCATAATGTTCAAAGCCAAATCCAGTTGCGTAATCAGCTCCATAATGCAATGCACTTACCGTATCTACAAGTCCCCCAGTTAAACGGACAACTGGTAATGAACCGTAGCGCATCGCGATTAATTGACTCAAGCCACATGGTTCAAAGCGTGATGGCATTAAGAAGAAATCACTTCCTGCATAAATTCGTCGCGCATAATTTTCATCGAATTGCAAGCTAATCGCGACATTTTCACTGTGCGTTTTGGCCCATTCAGCTAACATCCGTTCATAATGTGCTTCTCCCGTTCCCAAAATAATTAATTGGCATCCACGGAAAATTAAATGTCCGATTACCCCCATAACTAAATCTAAACCTTTTTGATCACTTAATCGCGTCACCATCCCAAAAACTGGTTTTGTTGGATCGACGCTGACACCAGCTTCTTGTTGTAATGCCATTTTATTGACAAGTTTTTGATCAATTGTCGCTAATGAATAGTTTTCAACTACTGCTTGATCAGTTTCAGGATTGTAAATATTCGTATTTAAACCATTTAAAATTCCGACTAATTTATGGGCATGGTAACGTAAAAAACCATCAAGTCCTTCCCCGTACGCTGGCGTTTGAATTTCATGTGCATAAGTTGGGCTCACTGTTGAAACAACACTTGCACATTCGATTGCGGCTTTTAAGTGATTTAAATCGCCATTCCAACAACATTTTCCGGCAACTTCAGTATCAAGTTCGATCCCATAATGACGTTTAACATTATCAAAGCCGAATACACCTTGATGTTGTAAATTATGAATCGTAATAATTGTTCGCATTGTGTGATAACGATAATCTTGACGATAAAAAGCATCCAGTAATGGGCCAATCATCCCCGTGTGCCAATCATTTAAGTGTAATACTTCTGGCCAAAAATCAATCCCATATAAGCAATCAAGTACAGCTTTATTGAAGAAGGCAAATCGTTCACAATCATCCGCAAACCCATAGGCACCATCACGATTAAAGTAGTACTCATTATCAACAAAATAATAGTCAACACCTTCATAATTTAAATAGTCAATTCCACAATATTGTCGATTTTCCCCAAATTGAACATAAAAGTGAAATAAATGTTGCATTTTTTCTTTGTATTGTTGGGCAATTTTCCCATATTTTGGCATAATTACGCGAATATCTAGCGCGTGATTTTTTAGTTCTTGTGGTAATGCGAAGGCAACATCGGCCAAACCACCTGTCTTTAAAAATGGATAACATTCTGCAGTAACATATAAAACTTTCATTGTTTTCTCCCCTTATCTATAACTGCTTCTATTTTAACAAAAATGTGCTCCTTTTAAAAGTCAACTTTCTTCAAACGCTAATTTAATCTTGAAAACTAGGCAACATGTTATAATATATTTACTATTTTCAATTTAAAAAAATGAGGTTTTATCATGAGTACATTTGAAATTTTAGCACCTGCCGGTGATCAAGAACGTTTACATGCCGCTATCCAAAATGGTGCCGATGCCGTTTACCTTGGGGGTCCCGCTTTTGGGGCGAGAGCCTATGCTGGTAATTTTGATGAAGAAACACTTCCGCAAGCTTTAGCTATTTGTCGTTTATATGGTGTGAAAGCCTATATTGCTGTGAACACACTGATTAAAGCCAATGAACTCGAACGTTGTCTCAACTATGTTGGTTGGTTAGTCAATATCGGTGCCGACGCTTTAATCATTCAAGATCTTGGTTTACTTGCGATTATACGTCAGCATTATCCCAACTTAGAATTACACACGAGTACACAAATGACAACGAATAGTATTGAAGATGTGCACTACTTAAAAACATTAGACGTTAATCGTGTTGTTGTCAGTCGTGAACTACCGACAACTGAAATTTCTACTATCGCCAATGCTGGTGTCGAAATCGAAGCCTTTGTTCATGGTGCACTTTGTGTTTCTTATTCAGGACAATGTTTAATGAGTTCATTAATCGGTGGCCGTAGTGGAAATCGTGGTCGCTGTGCTCAACCGTGTCGGATGGATTACACCCTCGAAACCCTTGACCAAAAAGTTGTCAAACAAGGCTTTTTACTTAGTACGAAAGACTTATCGACGATTCAACATCTCCCCGAATTATTTGCGAGTGGGATTCATTCGTTGAAAATTGAGGGCCGAATGAAACGTCCAGAATATGTCGCGCTCGCAACGCGCGGTTATCGCTTAGCTGCACTCGCTGCTACTGGTGAAATAACAACTGATACCGCTGCCCATGAACTTGAACTTTTCCAACTTTTCAATCGTGATTTTACGGTTGGCTACTTACTTGGCGAAAATGGACAACAAATTACCAATGAAATTAGCGCGAAAAATACCGGAACAATTTTAGGAACTGTCACACAATTTGATCGCAAACGAAATCGAATTACCATTGCTTTACAAGATGAAATCAATAAAGGTGATGGGTTATCAATTGGTGAACACGTTGGTCGGATTCATTATCACAAACAAATTGTCGATACCGCACCAGCCGGCGCAACAATTGAGCTTGATTGGGTAAAACCTGTGCAAAAAAATACTGTTGTTTACAAAACAGCAAATGCAAAATTGCTCGCTGAAGCACAAGCGACATTTGCCAAAAACCTCCGGAAAGTGTCAATTACAATAGATGCGGACTTTACAATTGATGCACCACCAACTTTAACTCTAAGCGATGGCTTAAATCAAGTTGTTGTCGTCGGTACACAACTCGTTACTAAGGCAACCCAAACAGCACTTGACCAAGCACGCTTAACAAAGCAACTGACAAAACTCGGTTCAACCGTATATACCTGTACACAGCCAAAGATTGTCATGTCTGCTGGTATTACCTATCCAATTAGTGAAATCAACGCACTCCGTCGCCTTGCTTGCGAACAACTAGATGCCAAACGTCAACAACTCGCACCAACAGTTGCCGCGCCAACATTCAACCCAATTAATCCGCAACTGCGTACGAATCAACAACAATTAAGTATTCTCGTCAGCAATCTTGAACAACTCCAAGCAGCTTGTAACCTTGGCTGTACAAATATTTACTACAATGATTTTAAAACCTTAAAACAAGCTTTAGTGCTAGCACCTAACCTTGCTTACGTTCCCCCACGAACTTTACGTGCAAATGACTATAAATTGATTACACTTGCTCAGAAAATGGGTGTGAAACACTTAGTTGCAACGACAATTGGGTGCTTAACATTTGCCGACCAATTTGAAACAATAATTGCCAACTATAATTTAAATAGTTTCAATGCTGCAACAATTAATCAACTCGGTAACACGTGCCAGCGAGTAACAATTTCACCAGAGTTAACGCTTGATGAAATCAACCAAGCAGCAACGCAAACAACAATTGCAACTGAAGTAATTGGCTACAGCCATCTCCCAGTTATGACTACTGAGGCCTGTCCATTTAAATTAGCCCAAAATCAATGTGAACTGCAAAGTTGTGGACTCAAAGATCATCAGCTAACTGATCGCGTTGGTAAGCACTGGCGATTAACCGCACAACCAAACTGCCGAATGCTCATCCACAACCCTGAAGCTGTCAGTATTATTAAAGCTGTTGAACGTGTCCAAACACCGTGGGTTCGTCTTGAATTCTTCCATGAATCTGCTGAATTAGTCACAACTGTAATTACTGCCTTCCAAGCTAAATTAGCTGGTCAACCATATACATGGGATCTCGCTTCAACAACTGGTAACTTCCATCGCGCTGTCGAATAGTTAGTTACACTCCTTTAACAAAAAAATAGCCGGAGGATTTCAAACATGCTTGATTTAACAATACATCATCTTTGTATTCAAACAAATGATTACACCGCCTCATTACAGTTTTATTGTCAAGTTTTAGGTGCAAAACTGGTGAAGGAAACCCCGAATTTCCACAACCGCGCATTTAATAGTTGGTTACAATTACCCAACCTGCTAATCGAACTCCAAACTCCAAAACAACCGAGTCACTTTCATGATTTCAGCAAAACAACTCAAGGTATTGCACATTTTTGCTTTTTAGTCCCCGATGTAACTCTTGCCGTTGCCCAAATTCAAGCAACTGGTTACCATCACTTTCAAACTAAAAACAAGCAAATTATTTATGATGTTGAAGGGAGTTTATTGGCTAAAATCATTGCTCCAGAAGGCACAATTATTGAACTCCGTGACCAAGCACAACTTTAAATTTTATCACAAACTTTCTGAAAGGAAGTGATTATATGCATCCGAATTTTTGGCATTGGCGTAATTGGACGTATAGCCTGATCGTAATTGCGATGTTTATTTGTATGACTACAATAACTGGTACTAGCATAAGTATTCAGGACAATCAATTTAGTCTTGATGCCTTTTTACCGACACGTGGAGATTTCGCCTTAATTGCGCTCACATTTATCATTGAATATATTTATAATTACCGTCGACGTAAACTATGGCTTGAATTAACTGCAAAGTTATTAAAAAACTAATACCCGCTCATCGCTCATACTAACCTAAAAAGCTGACTGTTCATAATGAACAGTCAGCTTTTTTACTTATTTGATAAGTTTATTCGCTTTTTTCAATCGTTTGGCATAAATATACGTGAAAAGTGAAACAACTAACAGTGCAATGACTAATAAGACATTCGTTTGTTTGCCGATTAATAATACCCCTAAGTTCGCAAAAATTAAAATCATTTCTACAACATAGCTTGTTAGTAAAATTTTCGTTTCACGCGTAAATAGTGATTTTTTTGGTTGTTCTGCTGTCATCGATACTTTTTCCCTTCGCGTTGCTCAAATTGTAATTCTTTGACAATTTTCCCATCTTGCAATAAGAGCAATCGTTGATTTTTACTTCCACGAAAATACAAAGTTGGATCAGTTAGTGCTTGCTCATAGCGCCCATCAACGAGCACGTTAATTTTCGCTAAGCACGCTCGCATTGTTGGATCGGCTTGTAATTGTTCGTACGTATAACCAGTATAACACCAAATATTCAAATTTGTTTGCTTTTTTAAAATTTCTAAAAATGCTAAAAGTTCTGCTGGATCATAAAATGGATCACCACCTGATAAAGTAATCCCATCAAGCAATGGATTTGCTTGAATTTGCGTGACGATTTCATCAATATATACTGCATCTAACACGCGACCACGATCTGCACGCCAACTTTCCGGATTATGGCAGCCAACACAGCGGTGACGACAGCCCGCAAAATAAATTGCATAGCGTACTCCGATACCGTCACTGATTGTTTCTTGATATGTTTCTAATACTCGCATCAAACCAAACCTTTCCAACGAAAGATGCGAAGGACAGCTCCTTGTCCTTCGCATCTTTTTTTGGTTATTTTTTTCTTATCACTTTAGGTGATTCACTAACAATAATCATTCTTACATTCACAAAAATTACTTATCGATGTTTCACTCGATCTTGCTCTTCAGCTTTTTTCGCCGAGTTCCAAGCATCAAGATCACCCGTTAAATAACCGGTAATTCGACGCATTCGCGTGATTGAGTCACCACCACACATTGGACAAGTCGTGTAAATAATTCCATGATAGTCACATGTTTGGCATGTATCAACCGGATGGTTAATCGAACCATATCCAACACCACTATCGTTCATCGTTTTGACAATTTTAACAATTGCTGCAATATTCTTTTTCGCTTCACCATCAAGTTCAACATACGTAATATGTCCACCTAACGTCAGCGCATGGAATGGTGCTTCTTTTTTGATTTTATCAAAACTTGAAATTGTTTCACGAACATCAATATGGTACGAATTCACATAATAATCACGATCATTGACTCCAGCAATTTCACCATATTTTTCACGATCTAAACGGGTAAAGCGACCACTTAAACCTTCAGCCGGAGTTGCAAGTACTGAGTAATTCAGTTTATATTGCGCTTTTTTCATTTGCACAACATCATTCATAACTTTTACTGCAGCCATGAGCGTCTCGTAAGCAGCTTGATTTTTCCCATGACCTTCACCATAGATTGCTACCATCGCATTATGACCGCCGATAAAACCAACACCTAACGTCGCTGACAATAAGACATCTTTCACCTCATCATTCGCTGCTACAGTGCTCCCACCTTTCCATAAATCATTTGACATCATGAATGGGAACTGTTTTGCTAATGCAGTTTGTTGGTATAAGAAACGCGAACGTAATTGTTCAGTAATAAAGTTTGTTTCTTGCTCAACTGAAACGAGGAAATAGTATTTAGCTTGTTGTTGGATTTGCTCAGCTGTTGCTTCGGGATGCTCTAATTCCGCACGTAACTTCGCCTCAATCGCTAAACGTGGTAAATTCATCGTCGTAAATGAAGCATTCCCACGACCAACTGAAGTTTTTTCACCGTGTAAGTTTTCAAAGACACGTGTACGACAACCCATTGTTGCCGTTTCATAACGCCATCGCTCCGGATCGGTTGCTTCCCATTTTTCGTGATAATTAAATGGTTGATCTAAGAACATGAAGTTCGGGAAAAGACAAGTCGCTGTTGTTTCAGCTGCTTGTAAAAAGAGATCAAAATTCGGATTTTCAAAAGCAAATTCGCCATTTAATGCTGCTGGGAAATCAGTCATTGCTAATTGATAATCCTGTTCACTATAGTTCACACCCGTTTTAACTTTGAAAATTTGAATTGGGAAAACTGGAATTTCTCCTTTCCCTAAACCTTCGCGCGTAGCAGCCATAATTTGCTCAATAACTAAGCGTCCTTCGGCCGATGTATCCGTTCCGTAATTAATTGAACTGAATACAACTTGATTTCCACCACGTGAATGCATTGTATTTAAGTTATGAATAAATCCTTCCATCGCTTGGAACGTTTCTTTTCGCGTTTGTTCAAAGCTACTCGTATAAATCCGTGATAAATCATGACTACTAATCGTTAGTTGACACGTTTTTTCAATCTCAGTTTGTAAGTTTGCTAGCATT
Organism: Culicoidibacterales bacterium; assembly: GCA_051660865.1. GTDB lineage: Bacteria > Bacillota_I > Bacilli_A > Culicoidibacterales > ZOR0006 > ZOR0006. The sequence goes on from JBOFQK010000218.1 coordinate 8,474, forward strand.
TCTGGCGTTGGTGCAATTGTTGGCAAATGTAATTTAACACTTGTGTACAATTGTTGCTCATCATCTTGATAATCGTGAAGTTGAGCCCAAAAATGGAGGCGATTCGCAACTAATTTTTGGAACGTTTTTAATACGCCTGGTGCCATAAAGAAATCAAAAGCTGGAATTGATTGCCCACCATGTTGTTCATTTTGATTTGTTTGGAAAATAATCGTTGCTAACGTTGCATAACTATGAATTGATTGCGGTGTTCGAATTGAACCGTTCTTCGTTTTAAAACCACGTTCAAATAAATCTGCCAAATCGTATTGTAAACATGTTGTCGTCTTACTTGGATAATAATCTAAATCATGAATATGAATCGCACCACCACGGTGTGCTTGTGAGTATTTTGGTGCCAATAAATAATGATGGGTGTAATCTTTTGTCGTTTCCGATGCAAAAGTCATCATTTGTCCCGCCGGAGTATGTGCCGACATATTTGCGTTTTCATTGTTGATATCATTTTTTTCAACTGCAACAATGCCATCAAGAATAAATTTCTCTTTTGCGCGTTTTTTACGTTCTGCTGTCCGTTGTTCGCGATACAAGATATACCGTTTCGCAACTTCTGGATTTGTATGCATGAGTTGCTTTTCTACTAAATCTTGAATCGTCTCAACATCAAGTTCTTGGACTTCAATTTTTTCTACTAACGCTTGTGTGATTTGTGCAAGCATTGTCTCTGTTAAATTTTCACCAGTTGCCCGGTACGCTTTTGTTACTGCTTGTTCAATTTTTGTCAATGTGAATGGTTGCTTTTGACCATCGCGTTTAATTACCATATGTCCACTCATGCATTAGCGATTATTACGTCTCTTCCGTAATAATCTCCCTTCCTCTCTTCAAACAATACGATTATTGAAATCCTCGTATTGTATACTGATTTTATTTTACTCATCAAAAAAATCAATTCAAGCCTTGAATTTTTTGAATTTTTCTGTATTTTGTGATTTTACGTGCTTTCAATTTATTATTTTCATAAAAAATAACCACAATTCGATTTCGCTCAGCAATAAAATTCGTTTCATTTTATATTTAGCTAATTCGCGTTTTTAAATCATTTATTTCCAAAAAAAATCAACACCGATGATTTTTTGTGGTTGTTTTTTATTTTTTCGCAAAAAAAGATTAAAATAAATTTACAAAACCTTCTAAAAACTTTATAATGAAAATAGATATTTTTTCATTATATAGAAAGGAGTCAATCATGCTCTATCAAGTTATGTCACTAGTTACTGAAAAAATTTGGTTTTTTAACGCGATCTTGATTTTATCTTTCACTTTAGTTTTAATTTTCAAACTAAAAAAAGATTTATTCGATCTACAAAATTCTCACGAAGACACCCACTCATAAACACGGGTGTCTTTTTATTTTTAAAAATAAAAATCATCATCTTGTAATGGTTCGACATGCATTGCTTTCACATAACCATTCCCTTTCG
>JBOFQK010000219.1:0-1950 GCA_051660865.1 Culicoidibacterales bacterium
CACCATAAATAGTTTGCACTTTCACCTCATCACCAACTTCAACACCTTCAAGTTTACCGAAAGCTTGATTTCGATGACCTGCTAACACAATTTTATCGCCTTCACCTGGTAAAGCTGTTTCACTCATATGACCAGCACCCTTAATTAAATCAGCATCATTTACCCCTTCAACAATCGCTGATTCAAATCCTAGTCGCTCAATACTCACAATACCAATAATATCACTATCGGCAAACGCATCTGGTTTGGCTTGCTCTTGTTCTTGAACAGTTTCAATTAATGCTTTCGCTTCTCCTAAACTACTCGTTTCGGCTTGATAGGCTGTATACAGTTGATAGCCTCCAACCCCCATCAAGACTAAACCAACAAGCAATAAACTTGTTCCTACTATTTTCCGAATCATTACTCATCTTCCCTTTTTACTAATATTTTTGATTGTTACGGAATGCTTTTTCCATTTCGCGTTTCGCATCTTTTTCTTTCAATGCATGTCGTTTATCATGAGTTTTCTTCCCCTTCGCTAATCCAAGTTCCATTTTCGCAAATCCATCTTTGAGATAGATTGCCAATGGTACAAGCGTATAGCCATCACGGTTGATTGATTGTTCGATTTTACGTCGTTCCGCTTTATGCAACAATAACTTCCGCACTCGAATTGGGTCATGGTTAAAACGGTTCCCATGCGTGAATTCACTAATGTGCATATTATGGATAAACACTTCGCCATTCTTAATTCGGGCAAAACTTTCTTTGAGTTGAACTTTAGCCGCGCGAACCGATTTAATTTCTGTTCCTTGCAAAACAATACCTGCTTCATATTTTTCTTCAATTGTATAATCATGGTAGGCCTTTTTATTTTTGGCAACAACTTTTACACCATGTTTTCCCATATGTTTCTCTCCTAAAAATCTGTACTTGATAAAATTGCTAAATCAGGGATGTAGGTCCGTAATAATGCTTCTGTTTCAGCTTGATGTTGAGCAAAATCACCTGGAAACGTTTGGACATCAACTTGATCAAATGGCGTAATCAAAAAATTACGATAATCACTCGTGTAGGCATTCCACGTTGGCACAACAAATGGATCTCTCAAGCGAATTTCAACCTTTGAACTTGTTTCAATTTTATCAATCGTAATTCCAAATAACCCTCCAGTTAAGTTGGGAATCGGAAGTTGGGTTGATAGTGCATTTCCCATTGACCAAATGACATAGGTCTGATTCCCATTACTTCCTGTTAGCCATTCAACTGGTTGCAGGACGTGTGGATGGGTTCCAACCACAAGCTGAACACCAAGATCAGCCAATAATTGTCCATACTCCCGTTGCATCTCATTGACTTCGTGACTATCTTCATCACCCCAATGCATCCCAACAACTACCATATCGGCTAATTTCTGAGCTGCTTGGACATCAGCAATAATCAGTTCACGTTCAATTAAGTTCACATTGTACGGCTGATTCAAAGGAATGCCATTTGTGCCATACGTATAAGCCAAAAAGGCAACTTTAATTCCATTCATTTCGAGCGTTACAATTTGATCACGTGCACTTTGGCTTGTATACGAGCCGGCGACAGCAACATCTGGATATTGTTCCCAACGTAAATTAGCATTCGCAATCCCGGCTTCACCTTGATCAAATGTATGGTTTGATGCTTGTTGAACAAGGTTAAAACCAGTATCCGCCAGTGCATCGATAACTTCACTTGGACTGTTGAACATCGGATATGATTGCAATCCTAATTCAATACCGCCAGGAATTGTTTCTTCATTCACAAAAGCAAAGTCAGCTTGCTCAACAATCGGCTTGATTGCTGCAAACGCTGGCCGAAAATCAAAGCTTTCTGGTCCAGTTTGAGCATCTTCCCAGTTCGTATAATGAATCAAAATATCGCCAGTACCGACAAATGTTGCACTCGTGACTGTTGGTTCTTCTTCTTGCTCATTTG